>JAITHH010000094.1 GCA_031280065.1 Treponema sp.
TAAAGTATGGTTGTTCATATTAATGAATCGGCCCTGCGGCACGGCATTATTGAGGCGGACATTCATCGCGCCCTGGAAACGGTCGTGTTTGACGGACTGCTCCCCCAATATGCCAATATGCCAACAAGTTTTTGCTCATTGGATTTGACAGAAGCAGTAATTTAATTGAGATAATGTACAACATCAGAAAAGATAGAGTATATAATGTTTTTCATGCGATGAAATGCAGGAAAGAATTTTACCATTACGCGGAGGAAAGCAGCTATTATGTCTGATATGACCGAAGAAGAAGCATGGGAGCTCGACGAGCTTTTGACCAAAACTACCCCCGAAGCAGACCCCGCTGTTCAGGGGCCGTTTATCAAGCGCCGTAATATGATGGTTGTTCTGGACCATCTGTCAGCGGAATATCTTACAGCGAAAATGCTCGCCACCAAACAGTCCCCCGCAGAAATTATCAGCAGTATGATACGCCGGGAACTGTCCCTAACGGAAGCTGCGCCATTGTAAGGCAGCCCCTGGTATCAGGCCCGCTGATTGCGATACCCGCGAAGCAGCGTGTTTTACGGCAAGGGAAAGTTCAGTTTAGTATGCCGAAGACGGTTTTCAGGCTTTGGTCAATACGCTGTGCAACGAGCTTGGGCAGTGTGCGGACGCACTCGCGCAGAAAGGCTTTGTCGATAGTAACGATTTGCGAAAAGTTGATCACCGAGGTTTTTTCCAGACCGGACACGCTCTTTTCAAGGCGGAAGTTGCCGGGAGCGTGTTCCAGCGCAAGGTTTGAAGTGATAGCGGCGCATATCACCGTATGTAAAGAACTGCGGTTCATCATATCGCACTGGACAATCAGCACCGGACGGGTTTTAGCCGGTTCTGAACCTCGCGCCGTAGGCAGCTCTGCCCACCAGATTTCACCTTTGAGCATTACCACTCCACTTTTTCAAGAAGATCAATCTGTGAACGCACAAGGTCATCGGGAAGGCCGGACGGAAGGCCTGAGTAAACATCATCCGCCTCTGGATGGGAACCGGGGACATCGTCCCGCAAAACAAGGACAATATCCGCCCGTCCGGCACGGACACTTTCCGGCAGGGGTTTTTCCAGCCGCAAAATACGGCGGCTGGGGTCAATTTCAACGGTTTGCTGTATTGCGGTCATGGTTTCATGATACAGCAAAGAGGGCTTTTTCGCAAGCCGCGCCCTAGAATTGAGATAATGTACAACATCAGAAAAAAGGAATTCGCTGCCGGACAAACTCAACTCTATGGAGTATATAATTTGCGAACCCCAGGTTCGACACGGATTTTCATGGATTAGAAGGGTTTTGTTATTGGAAATCCGCGTTAATCCGTGCAATCCGTGGACTATGTTTAAAAAACCTGATTTAATCAGCGGTTCCCTGGTATCAGGCGGTGTTGTATTGAGCCTGGACGAAGGCCCCCGGCTGTGCTAGTTTAACACCATGGAAACAATGAAACGCACAGCCAGTTGCGGGGCCCTGCGCGGCGGCGACGCGGGAAAGACCGTAACCCTCAACGGCTGGGTACACCGGAAGCGGGATCATGGAGGCGTCTCGTTTATCAGCCTGCGGGACCGGTACGGCATAACCCAGGTGGTGATTGACGAAGGTTCTCCGCCGGAACTGGCGGCCCTGAGCGCGGAACTGCGAAACGAGTTCTGTGTGGCCGTGGAAGGCCAGGTGCGTAAGCGCCCCGGTTCCATGGTCAACCCCAATATGGCCACCGGGGAAATCGAGGTGGCCGCTTCCAAACTGGCTATTTTAAGCCGTTCAGCGCCGCTTCCCTTCCAGATTGACGAGGAAGGGGCCGTTAAAGAAGAACTGCGCCTCAAGTACCGCTACCTGGACCTGCGTTCCGCGTCCATGCAGCGGAAGATACGGCTCCGCAGCGAAACTGCCTTTGCCGTGCGGGAATGGATGACCGGCCAGGGCTTCTACGAGATAGAAACCCCCACCTTTATCAGATCCACCCCGGAGGGGGCCAGGGATTACCTGGTGCCCTCCCGGCTCTATCCGGGCAAATTCTACGCCCTGCCCCAATCGCCCCAGCTTTACAAGCAGATACTCATGGCCGCGGGCTTTGACAAGTATTTCCAGATCGCCCGCTGTTACCGGGACGAGGACGCCCGGGGAGACCGGCAGCCGGAATTCACCCAAATTGACATCGAAATGTCCTTTGTAAGCCGGGACGACGTGCTCTCCATGACCGAAGGGCTCATGGGCCATATCTTTAAGAAGACCCTGGGCCGGGAACTCCCCCCGCGCTTCAAGCGCCTGACCTACGAAACGTCCATGGAACGCTACGGCTCCGACAAGCCTGACCTGCGGTTCGGCCTGGAATTGCGCGACTTCGGCCCCTATGTGGAGTCCGGGGGCTTCCAGGCGTTCAAAGACGCCCTGGCTCAGGGGGATGCCGCGCAAAAAGCCGCCGCTGCCAAGGGGGTGAGTGCGCCTGGCGGCGGAGTCAAGGCCCTGGTTGTACCCGGCAAGGCGGACTATTCCCGGAAGCAGATCGAGGAGCTGGAGGCCCAGGCCAAGGTCTACAAGGCCAAGGGCCTGGCCTGGATGAAGGTTACGGGAACTGAATCGTCCCCGGCCCTGGAGGGCGGCGCGGCCAAGTTCTTTGGGAACAGCGCCGGTGAAATTACCGCGGGCCTGGGGGCCAAGCCGGGGGACCTGATCCTTCTGGCCGCGGATGCCCAGCGCCGGATTGCCAACATTGCCTTGGGAGCCGTGCGCTCCAAGCTGGGCAAGGACCTGGGGCTCACCGGGCCGGATGGGGAGGGCCAGCCGCGCTTTGAATTCGTCTGGATACTGGACTTTCCCCTCTTTGAGTTCAACGAAGAGGAGAACCGCTGGGAGGCGGCCCATCACCTGTTTTCCTCCCCCCAGGAGCAGTATCACGGGGTTCTGGAAAGCGATCCCGGCGCGGTAAAGGGCGATCTCTACGACCTGGTGCTCAACGGCTATGAGCTGGCATCGGGCTCCATCAGAATTCACGACCCGGAACTGCAAAAGCGGATATTCAGCATCGCGGGCTTTGATCCCGCAGAGGCGGAGGCCAAATTCGGCTTCTTAACCGAGGCGTTCAAGTACGGAGCGCCCCCCCACGGCGGCATCGCCCCGGGCCTGGACCGGCTGGTGATGCTCATGGCTGGGGAAACTTCGATTAAAGAGGTCATCGCCTTTCCAAAGAATTCCTTTGCGGAGAATCCCATGGACGGCAGCCCCGGCGAGGTGGATCAGAAGCAGCTTGATGAATTGCGCCTCATCATCCGCGGACCGGATCAGGGTTAGCCGGGCCGGACAGCGGGGGCGGGGGTGAAGGAATACCTGGAACTGGCCTGGACCTTCTTTCGGATGGGCTGTATGACCTTTGGCGGGGGCTACGCCATGGTTCCCGTGCTGGAGCGGATGGTGATTCCCAAGGGCTGGATCACCATGGACGAGGTGATGGACTACTACACCATCGGCCAGGTAACGCCGGGGATCATCGCGGTGAATGTCTCCACCTTCGTGGGCTATAAACTGAAAGGCGCTGCCGGGGGCATCCTCGCCACCCTGAGTTTCATCCTGCCCTCCATGCTGATCATCACCGGCGTTGCCCTGTTCCTCCGCAGTTTTGCCCATATCCCCCTGATCCGTCATGCCTTTGGGGGAATCCGGGTGGCGGTGGGGGCCCTGATCCTGGATACGGTGATCAAACTCTGCCGGGGTTTCTTCAAAGATGTCCGGGCCCTGTGTATCTTCGGCATTGCCCTGGGGCTTTCGGCGGTTTTCAGCGTCTCTCCGGCGCTCCTGGTCATGGCTGCGGGGGCTGCGGGCTTCCTCCTGTACCGGAAACGGGGATGAATCTCCTTATCCTTTTTGCCGAATTCTTCCGGATCGGCCTCTTTTCCGTGGGCGGAGGGCTGGCGGCGCTGCCTTTTCTGTACCAACTGGCGGAAACCGCTGAATGGCTCCAGGCGGAACAGATTCCCGAAATGCTTGCCGCGGCCCAGTCCGCGCCGGGGGCCATTGGAATCAACCTGGCGGTGTATGCGGGTTTCCAGTGCGCGGGCATCCCTGGGGGGATATGCGCGGCCCTGGGCATGGCGAGCCCTTCTATCATCGTGATCCTTATCATCGCCCGGGCCCTCCAGACTTTCCGGGAAAACGCGGTAATTCAGGCGATCTTTTCCGGTCTCCGGCCCGCTGCGGCGGGTCTTCTCGGCGCGGCGGCCCTGGCGGCTATCAAGCTGTCCCTCCACAACCCGGAATGGACCGCCTGGCATCAGGTACTCCGCCCCTGGGAATCGGTTCTTTTCGGGCTGACCTTCCTGCTGCTCCGCCGGTACAAGGGCCATCCGGTCATTTATATCGCCGCCGGGGGCGTTGCGGGCGCGGTTCTGGGTTTGTGAAGGATAGACGTTTACTGAACCCACGGTATCTGCTTGACGGGACGCATAACGTAGGCTACAGTTCCTTCCATGGGAACGGCTGGGGCATACTGGAATGAACGGGTCAGCAGACTGGATCCCTATGTGCCGGGCGAACAGCCGCAAAACCGCCAAATCATCAAACTCAACACCAATGAGAACCCCTACCCGCCTTCACCAAAGGCGCTGGAGGCGATTCAGCGGGCTGCCGGGGATAGGCTCAGGCTCTACCCCGACCCGGATTGTACGGAACTGAGGGAGGCTGCCGCAGCCCGGTACGGCGTCAAGCCGTCCCAAGTCTTTGCGGCAAACGGTTCTGATGAAGCGCTGGCCTTTGCTTTCGCCGCTTTTTTCGCCTCCTCCCGCGCGGGTGAAGTACCGGCGATACGCTTCCCGGACATCACTTACAGCTTTTACCCGGTCTATGCGGGGCTTTGGGATGTGCCCTTTGAGACAGCGCCCCTCGCGGATGATTTTTCTATCAAGGTAGAAGACTATCTCCAGCCTTCGGGAGGGCTGACGCTGGCAAATCCCAATGCTCCTACCGGACGAGCCTTGTCCCTCCGGCAGATCAGGCGGCTTGTTGAGTATCAGTACCAGCAGGGTACGTTGGCGCTGATAGACGAGGCTTACGGGGCTTTTTCCCTTGAGCCTTGCTCGGCGCTGCCGCTCATTACGGATTTTCCAAACCTCCTTACCGTGCATACCTTGTCCAAGTCGGCTTCTTTGGCGGGACT
>JAITHH010000151.1 GCA_031280065.1 Treponema sp.
CGCGCATACCATTTCTGTGCACCCGTTTGATATGCAGTTTGTTTCATTCAGTTTCTCCTTACGGTGAATAATTGATCCTCGATCCGGATCAGGCAGGTTTCGGCGGCGGATTCCACGACCGCTTCTCCCGCTACGCTGATAAGCCGCCCGGTTTCCTGTTCCTTCAAGTACAGCCGCTCCCCGTCTTGGGCGCTCTTCACGCTTCCGATCAGGATGAATTGCGCTTCTATTGATGGTACCGGCACGGTTGACCGCGCTGCGGCTGCGGCTGCGGCTGCGGCGCCGTCCAGTACCGCGGCGCTTCCCAGACCGGGGCCTGGGGGGAAGGCCGCTTCATCCGGTATATACGGGCCGGCCTGGGTACAGGAAAAGAGCCCCGCGAGGCTTTGGGGATCACACGCCGCAGTCCCGGCGGCATACCGCGTCAAGCCCGGTTCTTCGCTGACCCGCAGGGTAACATCGAGCGGCGCGAAGTCCTGCCGGGCTTCACCCCGCCGGGACTCATCGCGGACTTTGACGCTGAGACTGCTGAGGGAGAAGGCGGCGCGCTCCGGCCAGCGGGAGAGGAAATCCAAGAATTGCGGCGGATCACAGCGGAAGGTGCATTCAATGCCGGCCTTCCCCCCGGCTCCCTGATTCGCGGCGCGGAAGCGGCCGGGCCGTATGCCCGCGCCGGAGAGCAGGGAGCGTATCTCCGCGCCCAGGTCCGCCGTAAGAGACGGCGGCTGCACCGACGCTCGTGCGTCCGCAGCCTGGACGCGAAGTTCCTCCAGGGATGCCAGATCAAGGGGCGCCATATTTGCCAGGCTCTTTTCCAGGGAAGCTGCGGCCTTTCCCGCAGCATGGAGCCGCAGTCCCTCGCCAGCAACGCGAATGGCGAGGAAGGCCAGAACGCCCAAACAGCAGAGCAGCCAGGGCAGCTTCGGCAACCTCGGCAGCCAGGGCAGCCCCGGCTGCCTGGGCAGTTTGACCTTATTCAGCTTCATAATCGACCTCCCCGGACAGGCTGAACCCTTCGGCCCCCGCGCCGGACATTACCGCCTGACGCAGTTGGACGCGGCGGAAATACCGCGAGCCTTCCAGCTTGCGGAGCGCCGCAAAAGCGTCTCCCCCGTCCGCTTCAAGGGAAAAAGCCCTGTCCTGAAGCGTTAAGGAACGCAGCCGCGCATCATCCAAACAGGCGTGGAGTTCGGCGATCAGGTCGTAGGGCGGGACTTTGGACGGCGCTTCCGCCGCCTGAATATCCCGCCGAAGCAGATCAGCTTCGGCGTAACGGCGCTCCAGCGCGGCCTTGGTTTGCCGCAGCCCTTCAGCACGGGCCTCCGCCGATTCAGCGAGCCGCTGGAGGGAGGCCCATGCGCCCGCGAGGAGCGGCAGGATCAGGATGAGGAACAGCGCCCCTGCCCGCCGGGGACGTTTGGGTTTGAAGACCGCAGCCTTGCCAATATTATATGGAAGAAATTCATCCGCATTGACGTGCACGGCCTGGTTGAACTCCTCGTTGAGCCCCTCAAAGCGCGTCTCTTCCGGCGGATCGTCCCGCGTACCGGCGCGGATGATGATCGTTTGCGGCGGTTTTGGGCCTTCATACAGGCCCTGCAAGAACGAAGCCGGGATAGACGCGCCGCGCTTGGCCATCGTTTTGAGCTTCACCGGTCCGGCCCGGTTAAAGCGGGCGGCTTCTACCCAATGGGGCGTGTCCAGAATAGCCAGTCCGCTCTTGCCCGCGAGTTTCCGGGCCCCCGCGGCCAGCAGCGCATAACCGGGGATCAGGGCCTTGCCGCAGGCTTGGTATGAGCGGATGAGCGCCCGGTCTCCGGCAAAGGCAATCACCCGCCGGACTTTCCCCCTGGCGGAATCCGCCTTAACCGGGAAAGCGTCAAAGACCGTGGCAGCCGGATCCCCGGGATAGCGCTTCCGCAGTTCCGCGCCGGTTGCTTCTTCCCTCAAGCGGGCCTTGAGCCGGGGAATCTCCAGGATAAACGGCTGAACATCCTGGGGCGGCAGAATCAGCGCCCGGCGGCGCGGCAGATCTATGGGATGCATGGTTCTACCCGCTGTTCGATGATGACGAAGCGCACATCAGGCGCGGCGGACCATTCCTCCGGGTCCGGGGGCAGGCGGCAGAGTATTGTCCGGCTTCTGCGCCGCTGATCGGCGATGGTGATTTCCCAGAACCAGGTAACGCAGCCCAGGTATTGATTCAGCGGGTGGGCCGCGTCTATGCCCAGCACATGCCGCAGTTCCCCGCGATCCAGGCCGCCCCGCTCACGGCGGGCGAGGAGTTCTTGAACGCGCTGTTCCGGCATGGAGACGCCGTAGCCAGGGTAGGCGGCGAGTTCCCGCAGGATGAACGGGTCCAGGTGGTTCACGTTCATCAGCGGTTCGGCGTTGATAAAGGGGAAGAGCTGGTCATAGCCGCTCCCCAACAGACCCGGCAACTCCTCCGGCACGGGGTTCCGCCGGCTGATGAGCAGCCGCTGCGCGATTCCCCGGACCGATTCAGCCGTTTGTTCAGAACCGGTGAGGGCAAGGGCCAGTTTCCGCAGGGCGAATTCATCCGTAAGGCTGATACTGGCCCAGCCCCAGCCGGAAACATACCGCTCCAGGGCTTCTTCGGTAAAGAAGTCCCGGTATGCGCCGGGTTGGAGGGAAAGGCCGCAGTCCTCCCGGAACTGCTGTAAGTCCTCCGCTGTTCTGCCGGGCCGCAGCAGCAGGCCCAGCGCGGTTTTTTCAAAGAGGTTCTTGCGGACGAAGTTGGCGTTCAGCCGGTCCGAGAGCGCCCGGATCGAGACGGTATAGCCGTCCCCGGTTTTCCCGTCCCAGGCCCAGACCGGGTCCCGGAAGTCATTCACCCTGGGACTCGGATCGCCAGAGAGGTCCGCCATTACCAGGGAGAGGATGCGGCGCATCGCGGCGGCGGCTTGGATTTCCCCCCGCAGGCGTTCTTCCAGGCGCATATACGCGCCAAGGCGCATCGCGTTTCCCGCGCCGAGGGCGGCGGCAAAGAGGAGGATCAGCAGGAATTGGGCGGAGACGAAGCCCGCTTCGACGAAGCGCGCTTCACGGGGCCGGTTCATAGCCGCGTCCTTTGCAGGGGGGCGCTGTTAAAGGACGCGGTCAGGCGGGCGGCAATGCCCCGGAAGCGGTAGCGGATGTCAAGGCCCCGCGGCCGTCCGTCTTCCCCCCGCAGGATGTCCAGGGCGTCTATGCGGAATCCTTTGATAGGTATTGGGGACGTATCGCCGGGGCCGCTTATGCTGATCAGTACGCCGTACTCATCATGGCTCAGGCCCAGTGAGTGATCCGCGGCGCCTTCGTACCAGGGAATTTCGACGGATGATTCCGTTTGGGTGATTCGCGCCTGCTGTTCCCAGTAGGGGATGGCGATGGCGGCGATATGCCGCCGTATCAGATGGTCTGTCTGGAGCAGGGCGGCGTGATTGCCCAGGGCGGTGTGCGCACGGACAAGGGGCGGGAGGAGCCAGGAGAGGGCGCTCATGGCGGCGGTAACAATGGCGATGGCGGCCAGCATTTCGGTAAGGGAAAAACCGGCTTCGAGGGATGCGCGGTCAAGCCGCTTATCGCGCCGCATGGTTGCGTTCCTCCAGAATATACGCGGCCCGTTCCGCCGCAGCCCGCGCCGGCCCCGTCATCCCCCATACCGCTAAAGCCGCTATTCCCGCCAGAACCAGCCCCAGCAGCGCATCCAGCAGGATAAAGCCGCTATTCCCAGGAACAGATGTCCGCGTCATTGCCCGCTCCCCCCTCTCTGCCGTCTCCCCCAAAAGAACGAATTCCATACCGGGCCTTGTCCGGGCCGGGAACCAGGTACTCGTACTCATTGCCCCAGGGGTCTTTGGGAACCGGCTTGGTCAGATACGGGCCGTTCCACCAATCAGCGCGCGGACCCGCGGCGGCGTTCTCCCACAGCGCGGATAAACCCTCCGCCGCCTCTGGATACGCGCCGCAGTCCAGAAAATACGCTTCCAGGGCAAGGCCGAAGGTCTCGATCTGACTGCGGGCCGTAACCGCCTTGGCCCGGTCCAGGTACTTGACCGCCATAAAGCCCACCGAAGAGCTGAGGATCAGGATGATACCGATCACGATAAGGGTCTCAACAAAAGTCCAGCCCCCCTCATGATCCCGCCTGTTAATGGTTTCGTGTGTCTTGTTCATGATTCCTCCATCCTTAAATAATGCTGCCGTACATTGAAAACAGCGGCAGGACAATCCCCGCGACCAGGCCCAGAATCACCGCGCCAATGACCGCGATCAGCGCCGGTTCGATGAGCAGCAGCAGCCGGGATGTCCGCTGGTTGATCTCCTCCTGGAAGTAGGCGCGAATCTGGGCGAATACCCGCTCCGTCTGGCCTGAACGCTCGCCCACCGCCAGCCAGCGCTCCATATACGGGGGGAATATCCCCTCCCGCATAAAAGCCCCGGAAAGACTGCCCCCGTTGATCACCCGTTCCCGGATCCGCTCCAGCCCATGACGGCAGGCCGCGTTTCCCAGCACCGCTGACGCTTCCCGCAGCGCCGCCTCCACCGGAACCCCGCCGCCTGCAAGCACCTCCATCGCAAAGCTGAAATTGAGGCTCTCCCACGCAGCGATAAAACCGCCAGCCAGGGGGAGTTTTAAGAGCAGCCGATCCACGCGATCCAAGAGCAGATTCCGCCCGCACAGCGCGCCGCCTGTGGCGCCGCCAGAGGCCGTACCCGCCTTGCCGAATAGCTTGAGCCCGGCAAGGGCCAGTGCGGGCGCCGCGATACCGCAGGCAAAGCAGAGCAGCAGCGCCTTGATAACGCGGATATTGGCCTGGATACGCGCCGCCTGCTCCCCGCCGAAGCCCCCGAAGATCGTCTCCAGCCGGGGCATGACGCAGAAAACCAGTCCCAGCGTACCGAGGACGGCAAGGGCCAGCACGAACAGGGGATAGGTGAGGGCGGCGGCGATCTTCTCCCGGAGCTGTTTCTGGCCCAGCAGGTACTCGCTCAAACGGGGGAATATCCGCTCCACCGAGCCTACCCGGTCTCCCACCCTGACCATGCCCCGGTACATGGGCGGGAAGGTATCTTCCATGGACGCGACGGCCCCGGCAAAGGAAACGCCGCGCCGGATGAGCCGGGAAAGTTCGTTCCCCAGGCGTCCCGCCGGCGACTGCTTATCCGCCGATGCAAATACCTCCAGGGCGTCCCGGAGCGAAAGCCCCGACTCGATCAGCAGGGCCATCATCCCGGTAAAGTCCAAGACGCCCGTACGCGGCAGATGCTTCATGCGTCCTCCCCGGAAATCAGCGTTTCCCGCGTTACTTCCGCAACGGTGGTCAGGCCCGCCGCGGCCTTCCGCAGGCCCTCGTCCAGCAGGCTCCGCATACCCAGCCCTTTGAGGTAGCGCTCCAGAACCGCCGCCTTCTCCCTGCCCAGGATCAGGTCTTCCAGGCCCGAATCGCTGATAAACGTCTCGGCGATGAGCGTCCGCCCCTGGAAACCGGTGTGATTACAGTCCGCGCAGCCCGCGCCCCGGAAGAGCGCCGCGCCTCCAAGCCCCGCCCGTTCCAGAAGCCGCCGCTCCTCAGCGCTTGCGGGCGCTTCCTCCTTGCAGCGGGGGCATATCTTCCGTACCAGGCGCTGGGCCATGACGCCCCGCAGTACCGGCGTGATGAGGTAGGGCTCAACGCCCATGTTGACCAGGCGGGGGATGGCCTGCGCGGTGCTGTTGGTGTGGAGGGTGCTCAACACGAGGTGGCCGGTCAGGGCGGCGCGGAGGGCGATTTCGGCGGTAGGGGAATCCCGAATCTCCCCTATCATGATCACGTTGGGGTCCTGCCGCAGGACCCTCCGCAGCAGCGATTCAAAACCCAGGCCGATCCGCTCATTGGTCTGAATCTGGCTGACGCCGCTCACGGTGAATTCCACCGGGTCCTCGATGCTGATGATCTTCACCTCGTCAGAGACGAGTTCGTTCAGCATGGCGTTGAGGGTGGTGGTCTTGCCGCTCCCGGTGGGGCCGGTCATCAGGATGAGTCCGTGGGGCATGGCCAGCAGTTTCCGCAGGCCCGCAAGCTGGTCAGGGGGGAAGCCCAGGTCCGTCAGGGATGAGGCTGCGGCCTTTCTGCCCAGGATACGCAGGACGATGGACTCGCCGCCGCCTAACGCGCTGTGGGTTGGCACGATGGACACCCGGAGGTCCGCCTGCTCGTTCCCGGTGGAGACGGTGATCCGCCCGTCCTGGGGCTGCCTTCGTTCTAGGATGTTGAGATTCGCCATGATCTTGATCCGGGATGAGACGGCGGGGAAACGCCGCGGATCCAGGGTCCGCACGGTTTGGAGCACGCCGTCTATCCGGCAGCGGACCCGCGCCGCGTCCGCGCCCGCTTCCAGGTGAATGTCCGAGGCCCTGCGGCGGATGGCTTCGATACAGATCGAGTTGACCAGGTTAACGATGGGCGCGTCATTGGCCAGTTTGTCCAGGAGCAGGGGATCATCCGCCGGGTAAGGGTCTTCGCCCCGCTCAGGGC
>JAITHH010000193.1 GCA_031280065.1 Treponema sp.
GCCATTCGAGAACTCTTTTCTTATCTCATACCACCTTGAAACGGGACACCCCGCGCACCAGCAGATCGATGCTTTCTTTGTTCTTCCCGCTGATACCGTTGATGCTGATGACGGCGGCGTTGATCTGGTCCGCGCCGGAGGCTATCTCATTGATACCGGCGGTGATCTCCTGCGTGGTGAGGGCCAGACTCTTGCTCTTCTGGATAACATCACGGGAACCTTGCAGCATCTCCTGGGAACTGTCCTTGACCTCGCGGGTAATTTCGTTGAGCCGGGCCACCGCCTCCAGTATCTGCTTACTCCCCACATCCTGCTCCTCCATCGCGTTGCGGATGTTCTCTTCCTGCGTGGAAACCGTCTTCACGCCCAGGTCTATGGCCTCGAAGCGGTCGAGCACCGTATGGGTCAGGCGATGAGAATTGCTGGGCGCTTCGCCCTCTTTTTACTTTCACGCTTATGGATTACTATACCCATATTCAAATTGAGCCCTATATTGGAGGAGAATCGACATGAACGGACCGATACTGGCGGTATTAGCCGCCGGAGTGGGGAGCCGCTACGGCGGACTCAAGCAGATGGACCGGATCGGCAAGCACGGCGAGGTACTGCTGGACTATTCGGTGTACGACGCCAAACGCGCCGGTTTCGCCAAGGCGGTATTCATCATCCGGCGGGACATCGAGCGGGATTTCAGAGAACTCGTGCTGGACCGCATCGGGCAGGCCATCCCCTGCGAACTTGCCTTTCAAGAGATGGACCGGTTGATTCCGCCGGACATTCTCGCGGAGAGCCGCCGCATCGGACGGACCAAGCCCTGGGGCACCACCCACGCCCTGCTCTGCGCCCGCGAGCATATCGACGCCCCCTTCGCCGTGCTGAACGCCGACGACTTCTACGGCAGGAAAGCCTTCGCCGTCCTGGGCGCGCACCTCTCGTCCCCGGACGCACGGGAGGGAGCCATCGTCCCCTACAGCCTGTCCAAGACCCTCAGCCCCCAGGGAACCGTAGCGCGGGGCGTGTGCGTCATCAAGGATGAATACCTCAGCTCCGTGGACGAGCTGACCGCCATTGCGCGGGAAGGAGACCGGATATTCAACACCGCCGCCTCCAAGGACGGAGCGCCCGCGGAACGGCGGGAACTGGTGCCGGATACGCCGGTATCGATGAATTTCTGGGGCTTCCCGCCGGATGTGTTCGGGCATCTCCAGCGCTACTTTGATGAATTCCTGTCCGCGTCCGGGAAGGAACTCAAGTCCGAGTGCTACCTCCCCCTGGCCGCGGACTGGCTGATCAAGAATAAGCTCCTCAATATCCGGGTGCTGCGGGCCGATTCCGACTGGTTCGGCGTAACCTACAAAGAGGATCGTGAATCGGCGGTAAAACGGATTGCCGCGCTTGCGGCGCAAGGGGACTACCCCGAATCACTGTGGGGCCGCTGATGTTTTTGGAGCGCGCCAGGGTATGATAGCGTTACTTTCTTTGTGGCGGTATTTTTCCTTTAACCGGGAAGCGCTGCAAAACTGCGGCGATGATATTCTGCGGCATAATGCCCGCAGCCTCATGATCATCAGCGCGGTAACAGTGCTGATGATCATGATATTCGGCGGCGTTTCCCTGGTTCTTGAACGCGGCCAGGAAAAGGCCCTGGTGATCGCCGGCGCGGGGGCGCTGGAATTCGCGGTATTCCTTTATATCAGCCGTCTGTGCAAGCAGAAAAAGTACGCCAAGAGCCGGGTCTACGCGGCGCTTGGCTGCTACTTTGTCCTCCTTATGGGATTCGGGATATGCCTGAACGTCTTCTTTTCCCCTGAATACTACGCGGTCAACTTTATTATTTTTCTCATCTGTGCGCAGGTAGTTTTTGTGCTGAACCCTCCGCTGATTCTGCTGCTGAACGCGGCTGCGGTAGGCGTCTTTGCCTGTTTAGGAGCGGCCGTCAAACCGCCGCGGATATGGCGGTCTGATCTGGTCAACGCGGCGATTGCGTCCCTTGCGGGCATGGCCCTTTCCTGGTATATGTCCCGCGCACTGATCAAGGTGATGATTACCTCCCGCCGCTTTGAACAGGAACGCAACCGTTTCCGCGAGGAGAGTATCCGTGATGAGCTGACGGGCCTGAGCAACCGGCGCGATTACCTTAATGCCGTCAATTTTTATATCTCCGTGTGCCAGCATGTCCACCAGACGGTGTGCGCGATTATGATGGATGTTGATTACTTCAAAAACTACAACGATTATTACGGCCACCAGAAAGGCGACGGGGTGCTCAAATCCATCGGGGATGTGCTGCGCCGGCTTGCCGGGGAAGAACATGCTTTTACGGCCCGCGTGGGCGGGGAGGAATTCATCGTGCTGTGGACCGAGAACCGCATTGCCGAAGCTGAACGGGTGGCGCTGAAACTCAGGCAGATGATCATCGATCTGCAAATTCCCCACGAAAAATCCGCAGCCGCGCCCCATATCACCGCGAGTTTCGGCCTGTACATTCAGCGGGGCGGTTCACCGGACACTTCCGAAGACCTCTACCGCTGCGCGGACAGCGCCCTGTACATGGCCAAGAAGAACGGCAGAAATTGTATTATGTGCATAAGTTCGGAAGAAAAGGCGGCGAGAATGGTACAAATACTGCCGCCGCATGAAAACATTGGCCGTCAGGGAGGAAGACCGCTCGTATGAATACCGCCTCAACTCTTGGAATTACCGCGCTCTTGTCTTTTTTGCCGGTCTCTGAGCTTCGGGGGGCGATTCCCTTTGCTCTGGCGCAGGGCCTGCCCTGGTATTGGGCCTATCCTTTCGCCGCTGCCGTCAACGCCCTGGTCGCGCCGGCGTGCTGGATTTTTCTGTCCACCCTGCACCGGCTCTTCTTAAAGGCCCGCTGGTACGCCAGTTTCTTTGAGCGCTTTGTGGGGCGGGCGCGTGAAAAACTGCGCCGGGGCGTGGAGAAGTGGGGCTGGCTGGGTGTGGCCGCGTTTGTGGCCGTGCCCCTGCCCATTACCGGCGCGTGGACCGGGACGCTGGGCGCGTGGGTGCTGGGCCTCAGCAAGCGCCGCACGATGGCCGCGGTGATGCTGGGAGTGGCGGCGGCGGGAGCTGTAGTTACGCTGGTAACACTCCTGGGCATACAGGCGCTGGGTCTGTTTATCAAAAAGATATGATCATCGGCATCGACATTGGCAGTACCACTACCAAGGCGGTGGCCGTGGATGTGGATCAAACAGGAATCGAACGGTCTTTTCACGAAATTCTGGAACACCGGGGAAGCCCTATCAGGAAGATCAAGACCAGGGCGATGGACGCGGTAACTTCGGCCACCGGGGCCCTGGGCAAGATGATCATTGAGAACGGGATCAAGATGGCGGACATTAAACGTATCATGATCACCGGCGCGGGCGCGTCCAAGATAAAAGACGAGCTGTTCGGAATTCCCACCAGGCGGGTAGACGAGTTCCGGGCTATCGGGGTGGGGGCTATGTATCTGGCGGGCCGGGAGAATATTATCATCGCCAACATCGGTACGGGGACCGCCATTATCGAAGCGCGGAAAGAGGGCATCGCGCATCTTGGCGGCTCTGGAGTGGGCGGCGGCACGATTCTAGGGCTGGCAAAAAAAATGCTGTCAACCTCCGACTTTAACGGCATTATGGCGCTGGCCGCGCAGGGGAATCTGAACCAGGTAGATTTGCTGCTGGAGGACATCATGGAAACCGATTTGAGTTTCCTCAACCGGGAGTCCACGGCCAGCAATTTTGGAAAGATGCTGGACTCCGCCAAGAACGAAGATATTGCGATGGGGATTCTGAATCTTGTGTATCAGGTGATAGGGATGCTGTCGGTATTTGCCGCCAAGGGCAGGAACACCGATAGTGTTGTTGTTACGGGGAATGGCAGCAGGAATTCAACCGGCAAGAAGATTTTGGCGGATATTACAGCCATGTACGCCGTGCGCTTTGAGTACCCCGCGGACGCGGAGTACACGACCGCTATCGGCGCGGCCCTGTCGTGACGGCCGGGGATATGGTAAACCAGCCAAAACACCGCCTGCGGCTGTTTTTTCTCAGCCCTTGACATTCCGTGCGGGTTTCTCTAATATGGTAAATAGATGCTGCCCTATTGTAGAAAACATACAAAAACCGGGGTTTTTGTCTATCAATGGGCAATATCGAATATATTTTTGAAAGGAGATGCGTTTTATGGGGTATCTTGTAAGTAAGAACTTCGAGAATTCGGGACCGTATGAGATCGGTAAGTTACAGGAAATGGCAAAATCCGGCCAAATCGG
>JAITHH010000208.1 GCA_031280065.1 Treponema sp.
GTGCCGCAGATGTAGAGCGGGAGCAGGGGAATGATCACCGTTTTCAAGACCTGGCTGATGATCTTGGAAAAGCCGCTGATGGGTTCGTAGAGCGCCTTGGTTTCGTTCCGCATGATCGACAGGCAGAGTCCCAGGGTGAAGGCCAGTACCACGGCGGCGGTTACGTCCATGACCGGGGAGAGGGGGATGCGGAAATAGGGGGACAGCATCCCGGTTTCCGGGTCACCGATGGAAGAAAGCACTCCGGCGCTCATAAAACGGGGGAACAGCGAGTAAGCGGCAATAAAGGCCAGCGAGCCCCAGATCAGAGACGAGGCGTAGGACATACCGGCGGTGATTCCCAAGAGTTTTCCCGCCCCTTGGGAGAGATCGGCGATTCCCATGGTAACGAAGGCCAGGATCAGCAGGGGGATGACGAATCTCAGAAACGAGCTAAACAGGGTAGATGCGGTGATAATGATCCGGTTGAACCAGACAGGCGCCCAGAGGCCCAGCAGGATGCCCAATACTATGGCGATGAGCAGCTTTCCTACCAGGCCGATTTTCAGTTTCTTTGTCATATTATTTTCTCCATATTTTGAACTCTAATTCACGAACGGCCAAATAGCAAGAAATGAACAATTTGATTATTTGCGTGGTAAATTCGGAAACCAGCCTACCCCGAACCAATTTTTGGGCGATACAAGAGTCGAACTTGTGACCCCCAGCGTGTCATACTGGTGCTCTAACCAACTGAGCTAACCGCCCCTTCGCTGTACTGTAACTGAAAACCGGACGTTGTGTCAACAGACGGGAGGGCCGCAATCCCAGCCCCCTCCCGCTCTCGACACTGATCCATCCTCAAAAAGGCCCCCTCGTAACGCGCCCTGCCGTCTGCCGGGGAACCCCTCATTAACGCCCCCGGCGTCTTACGTCCGCTCGCGGATGGCGACGTTGACTTCTATCTTGCCTTCGGCGCCCAGGTTCATGGGGACGATCAGGGCCTCTACCTTGAGATTACTGGAGACTTCCATGTTCTGCCCGGTAAAGAGGGCCGGCGGGGTCAAATCGAACTTGAAGCCCAGATCGTGGAGCTTGGTAACCGCCTGGGCGGTGATCATGTTGGCAAGTTCCTGGATGGTGGCTTTGGCCAATTCATCCATCTCTTTGAAAACTTCGCCGCCGTTCATGGCCCCTGCCACTGCTAACGCGGTTTCTCTGGTCATGTCAAAGAGGACCCGGCCCTCCACATCGCCGGCCAAACCTACCATCGCCGCTACTCCCTGGATGGACATCGACGTGGACTTCAGGTAGAGGTCCCCCCGTTTAACATCCGAACCAAGCACCTCTTTTAATACATTAAACGCCGATTCAACAAACGGGTTAATATATTCAACTCTCATATCGCTGCTCCTTATAATTTAATTACGCATAAACGCGGAAACAGGATCTCTCGCTATTGACTGCCAGTCATGCGATGGAAGCTCCTCATTTCTTCCCATAATAACGACCCCTTGCTTCTTCAGCTTTTCGGAAAAATCGGCGATAAGCCGATCCTGATCCGGCGCGGTAAAGAAAGACAAGAGGTCTCTGACCAGGATGATGTCCACTTCGGGAAGCACATTACCGTTGAGTACGTCATGGTACTCGAATGTAACGGCCTCCTTGATAGCCTGGCTAAAACTATACCCGTTCTTGCCCCGGGACATAAAGCCCCTGGCGTATTCGGGAACATCGTCCAAATCAAACACCATGTTCGGGGCATTGGAAATGGCTAAAATGTCGTTATCGTTGGCCCAAATTTTCAGATGGCCGTCCGGGTAGCGGGACTTGAGTACGCAGGCAAACGAGAATGCCTCATAGCCTTTTCCGCAGCCAAGGTTCCACACCTGGATGCTGTTGGACGGCATATCCGGCAGAACCGCTTTGACTGCAGCGGCGTAATCTTCTTCCCAGAACGAACCGGTGCTGGGCGAATAGAAGGTCGAGAGGAATTCATCCGCCTCGTTGGTATTTTTAAGCTGAATATCCGCTTCCGAACGCGAGGCACACCACTCGTTAAAACGCTGCTGCAGCCAGCGCTCGTTCAGGGCGCTGGCGGAAAAATGCCGCAGGGCCGCCAGCGTGTCCCGGACAAAGCCGAACGCCGAATCCGACACGGCGGGCTGCTGCTGTACGGGGCCCGGCTCCGCCGCCGCAGCGGGCGGCACAAAGAAGGTCTCCCCGGCGGCTTCCGGTAGAGGAGCCCGGGGTTTCTGTTTGTCCTCCTCGTTCTGGGAGAAAATCCGCAGCACGTCCAGGATAATGTACAATTCCCCTAGTTTCTCCACCACCCCCCTGATAAACTTGATGTTAATATCCCCAAAGATCGGGTGGGGCGGCTGGATAGTAGAAGAATTGATCGCCACGACTTTATCGATCTTATCGACTATCGTTCCGTAAACATGGTCTTCGATCCGCAGGATCAACATATTCTCCTGACCGTCGCCCCTGCGATCAATGGACATATGGAAGAAAGTCCGCAGGTCGATGATGGGGATAATGTCGCCCCGGAGGTTGTATACGCCCCGGACAAAGGACGCGGCGTTGGGCACGTAGGTAAATTTGTCCGCCTTGGCAATCTCCTTGACGTTCATAATATCCACGCCATAATCTTTGCCCGCCAGGGAAAAAGTTACCATCTTGAAATCGGTATTATCGGCCCTGTCTTTCTGTTCCTGAAGCTCCGCGTTGACCGTTGCCAAATCTTTCATCATTGCCATGCTCTTCCCCGTTACCGTATGGATGCTTCACGAATACGGCGCGACTCCATTTCTTTCCGCAGTCCCAGCTCCAAAAGCTGGCTTACATCGATGATGAGAGAAACGGACCCATCCCCCAGGATAGACGCCCCGGCAATGCCCGGAGAATTGGTGTACTGATCCCGTAAAGGCTTGATGACCACGTCTTCCTCCCCAATAAGGCTGTCTACCATGAACCCCATTTTCTTTTCGGCAGTTCCCACGATCACAATAAAGTGATAATCCTGCTGCCCTTCGGTTTTGATGCCGAACAGCCGGTTGAGCCGCAGCAAGGATAGCACATCATTGCGAATGTTGAAAACCTCGTAGTTATCGATCATCTTGATGTCTTCGGGCTTGATCCGCAGACTTTCGATGACCGAGGTAATGGGAATCGAGTAAATCTCCGGTCCGACCCGCACGAGCAGCCCCTGGATAATCGCCAGGGTGAGGGGCAGTTTGATGATGAATTTCGTGCCCTTGCCCTTCTCGGAAGTAACGGTTACGGTCCCGTTGAGTTTCTCGATCTGCCGCCTGACCACGTCGAGGCCCACGCCCCGCCCGGAGATGGAGGTAATGGTCTTGGCGGTGGAGAATCCCGGCTCAAAGATCAGGTTGAAGGCCTCCACATCGGTGAGCAGTTTGTTGGGGCTGATAAGCCCCCGTTCCACGGCCTTGGCTTTGACCGCATCCACATCGATGCCTTTCCCGTCGTCGGCGATTTCAATGACGATCATATTGCCTTCATTGGCCGCCTTGAGGAGCACCATGCCCTCTTCGGGTTTGCCCGAAGTCCGCCGGTCCTCCTGGGATTCGATACCATGATCTACTGAATTCCGCACGGAGTGCATGATGGGATCCAGGAGGTCTTCGATGACCGACTTGTCCAGTTCGGTCTCCTCGCCTTCGATGACCAGGTTGATCTTCTTGTTGAGGCTCTTGGAGAGGTCACGCACAAGCCGGGGGAAACGGCTGAATATCTGGCTGATGGGCACCATGCGGATACGCATGACCCCTTCCTGGAGTTCACCGGTGATCCGGCCTAGATTCTGAGACGTTGAACGGAATTTCGTTACGTTATTTTTGAGGGAGGTCTCAAAACTATCAAAGAGCGAGAAAACATCCCCGTACCGGTCTCCCAGTTCCTTGCGGATATCCTTGACCGAGCGCCCTTCCTGAATGCCTTCCAGATAGCTGGGCAGGCTGTCAAACAGGTCCTTAATTTTGTCCCGGTAGGAGGTCTGAATATTGCGAAGATCGTTGAGCATATCGCTGAACTGGTTGTTAATCTGGTTGAACGTCGCCTTGGTGATGACCGTCTCGGACACCAGGTTGAGCAGATCGTCAATACGCTTGGAATCAACCCGCAGGATAGAGCCCGCCTCTTTCCCGGCCTTCTTTGCGTCCGCAGCGCCCGCGCCCGGCTTCGCTTCCTCCCCCTCGGCTTTCGCGGCGGGGGGCTTGGGAGCGGCGGGAGCCGCCGGGGCAGGTTTGACCGCCGCGGGCGGGGCGGGGGCAGCCGGAGCGGGAGCCGCAACAGGCGCGGACATAACCGCCGCCGCGCCGCCAAGGGCAGCCGGAGCGATATTATCGATATTAACGACCCCCGCCGAAAGGCTCACATCGGGAATCACCACATACTTGGTAAGCTCTTCCGGGCTTTTGGTACTGGCGACATAGTATTCAACGGTGGGGTAAAACACATCCTCGTAAAGCTGTTCAAAGTCGGGCGTTGTCCGCAGTACGGTTCCGGCGCTCTTGAGCGCGGCGTATACCTGGATACCCCCGACGGTATTCATCAGGCTGTTTGCATCCATCTTAACGGCGATCCGGTATATCGGCATACCGCCCTCGACGGATTCTTTGAGTTCCTGGAGTTCATAGTCGGTGAGCGTCCCCGCTACCGTCGATGCAGCCGCCGGGGCTGGAGCAGCGGGCGCAGGCGCGGCGGCCTGATGTTTGGGCGCGGCCTTTGCGCCGCCTTTCTTCCGGGAAGACCCCTCCGGCAGAAGGGCCGAAAGGCGGCCTTCTATCGCGGAGGTATTCTCGCGGTACACCGACCCTTCCATCCGCTGGCCCAGCATGGCCTTAATAACGTCGATAGCCGAAAGCAGGGTGTCTACCACATCCCCGTTGACCGCCAGTTGGTCGGAGCGGATCGCGTCCAGCACGTCCTCTACCAGATGGGTAAAATGAGAGAGTTCCATCATTTCGACAGTGGCCGATCCCCCTTTGAGGGTATGAGCCGCCCGGAATATCTCGTCTACCGCATCCCGGTTTCCGCCTTCGTTCTCAAGGACCAGTATGTTCTGCTCCAGTGTGTCTACCTGCATCTGGGCTTCACTGAAGAAGTCTTTGAGAAGTTCTTCGTTATTAGGGTCCAAATAATCACTCATTATACACTAATGTTTATACAGAAATCGGCTTACGTCAAGCGGTCTGTAGGCGAATTCTGCGGAGGGCGCTGCCCCCGCGCCCTTTTCCATCTCTGCGCCGTATGTAATAGACAGGCGGCCCTCATTCTTCACATTATAACAAAAACAGCTTCCGCTTGAGGGATGTTAACCGACTTTAAAACCAGTTTGACCGTCGTATTAGGTTCCATATCCCCCCGAAAGGGAACCTGTGTTTCCAGTCCTAGAGCGGGAATCATCACCACGGTACAGTTTCCCTTTTTTTCCAGCGCCACACCGTCCCATTGGGAGTCCCGTTTATCCGCAAGATACACCGCCGTCCAATGAGCGCGTGATACCCGCTCTGCTTGAACCGACGCAAGCGCCCCGGCTTCCCCGGCAGCCAGCGCCAGGAGCAATTCATCTTCATCAAGCGGCGAACACTCCCGGTACAGACCAGCGCCCAAAATGGAGCGTATCTGCTGGTGGGCCAAAAGGTCTATGTAACGCCTGAGAGGACTGGTAACTTGGGTATAGTCTTCCAAGCCCAGGCCCCAATGACGGCCCGGTCTTACCGAAAGGGTCCGGGGCCGCATACAGCGCCGAAGCTGGTAAGAACCGGCCATACCAGGCAGGGGGTTTTGGGGCAGATCCCCTGCCTCTTGGCAAACATAAGGGAAAGGCAGCCACCCTGCCGCTCCTTGCCGGGACGCCCAGCGTGCGGCCCCTTCCCCAGCCAGCAGCATACACTCCCTGACGATTTCCCTGGAACGAAATGGATCATCAGGCTCTATGGAAACCCGGCCATCCGAAAGGGAAATATGCACTTCCGGGAGATCGATGCTCACCGCGCCTACGGCCTCCCTCCGTTTCCGGTTACGAGCAGCCGCTTTTTCCAGCGCAGCCAGATCATCATAAAACATTTGGTCTTCGCCGGAACCGGCAGCCCCGGTGAGTATCTGATCCACGGTGCGATAGGTCAGGCGGGTAACCTTCACCAGGGAGGGGATGATTTCGGTTTCCACGATCGCCCCATCCTCTTGCAGACTGATTTTGAAAGTCAGGGCCGGAGAAACAGGAGTAAACCCCAGGGCATAGGCGGGCAGAGCCGCGCCGGTGATCATCCGGGAAGGACCTTCAGGGAGGTAGAGGGTAGCTCCCCGGCCACGGGCCTCCAGGTCTGTAGGGCTGCCGGGCAGGATAGCAGCGGCGGGATCCGCCACATGCACATACATGGTATTTCCTTCTATAAATACAGCGTCATCAGGATCATCACTATAGGCGTTATCTATGGCGTAGGCCCGCAGACCGGTCATATCCTGCCTCTCCTCTTCGGGAGGCGGCCCCGGATCTTCCCGTGCGGACTGGAGGCTGAGGCCGAAGCGGGCGGGATGGGGGTTAACCAGAGGTGTCCAAACCCCGGCGCGTAAAAGGAGCCGGTGAGCTTCCTCCGGGGTTTCGGAATTTCCCAATTCCCGAAGAGTACGGCTCTTGTCACTTCTGCCATAGGCCAAGGCCTCGACATCCTGGAAAAAACGCCCATCCTCCGGGAGATTGAGATTTCCGCCTTTGACACGGGCCAGAAAAGCCTCCCGCTCTTCCTCTCCCTGCCGCCTGTCCGCTCTTTTGCGCTCCTCCGCGCTCACCTCGGCAAGTGTCCGGGGGTGTATAGCCGCGATAGTTCCAGCAAAGTAGAGCCCATCCCGGAGGAGGCGGTAGGCGGCCCACGCGCTTTGGGGACTAAAGACTCCATACACCAGTTCCGCCAGATCTTTTAAGGAGACCTCTGTACTTTCCAGGAGTTCCCATGCCCCCCGAATATCGGTACCTTCCCCCGCAAATCCTTCCACTGCGGCAATATCCGCCACCGGGCCCGGGTGGAGCAGGTCAATGTCTTTTTCCCGTACCCGGAAGGACTCGCCGCTAGAAACGGTAATATGTATCTTTTCCCCGGCTGCGGTTACCAGAGCGGGCCGGTTCTTATACACTGCCAGGCTCTTTTCACTTATCATCATTTCAAGTTTAGCATGGCGGCTTACGTTGACGAAAGCCCTCTGAGACCGAAGGGACCGGGGAAGAATAGCCGCATATTACGAGGAAAACGTTTTACCCGCCAAAGCGTAGAAAACGCCCCCGCGAATCATGCCTCCATACGGCGCAGCACCGTAACCGTCAGCGGTATGGCAAAAAAACACGCCGCCGCGTCCGAAACCGGCTGGCAAAGCTGAATCCCTAACAGACCAAGAGACGGCGTCAGCATAAAAAGCAGCGGAATCAGAAATAAGCCCTGCCGGGACATGGCTAACAAACTGGCCCGCACCGGCTTGCCGATAGTCTGCATCATCATGTTGCAGAGCACCACCCAGCCGGTCAGCGGAAAACTCAGCGCTTGCAGACGCAGAGACCGGACGCCGATGCGGATCACCTCCGCGTCATCCCGCCGGAACAGGGCGATAATCCAGGGGGCGCAGAGAAAAACCGCCGCGGCCAGAGCCAAGAGCACGATAAAAGAAGCCTTGACGCAGAACCAGAAAGCCCGCTTGACCCGTCCGTACAAACGCGCCCCGTAGTTGAAGCCGCACACCGGCTGAAATCCCTGGCCAAACCCGATGAGCGCCGCGCCCGCGAACATGGTAAAACGGTTGACAATGGAAATCGCCGCGATAGCCGCATCGCCGTATACCCCCGCGGAATGGTTAATCAGGATACCGGCCACGCTGCCCAGCCCCTGCCTGAAGAGGGACGGCAGCCCTCCCCGCAGCATCTCCTTATAAACACCGGGGCTTGGGGTGAATTTCCCCAGGCGGATGGGGATATTCCCCCCGCGTGAACAGCCGATCAGGAGAATGACGCAGCCGGTAAGCTGGCTGATGGATGTCGCCAGGGAAGCGCCGGTTACCCCCAGGCGCAGGCCGAAGATGAAGAGCGGATCGAGGATCATGTTGAGCGCCGCCCCGGAAATCATGCCCGCCATGCCGTAGAAGGCGCTCCCCTGGAACCGGAGCTGGTTATTCAGCACCAG
The DNA here is from genome assembly GCA_031280065.1 of Treponema sp. Next base: position 8,175 of record JAITHH010000208.1, read on the forward strand.
GGAACCCGCCATCCACGGAGCGCCCAGGAGAATGAAACGCATATACAGGCGGGTATAGGGGAGGCTGGTAGCCGTCGCCCCCAACAGCCGCGCCAGGGGATCGATAAAGAGGAGCCCCAGCCCGCCCAAAAGAACGCCCAGCGCCAGGGCCGAGAGAAAGCCCGTGGCCGCCATCCGGGACGCCGCCTCGAACTGCCGGGCCCCAAGCTGCCGCGAGATATAGTTCCCCGACCCATGCCCAAAGAAGAAGCCCATCGCCTGAATCACCGCCATCAGGGGGAAGACCAGCCCCACGGCGGCCACGGCGCTCGTCCCCAGGAAACCCACAAAATACGTATCCGCCAGGTTATACAGCGCGGAAATCAGCATGATCATAATAGAAGGAAACGCCAGGGAGCACACCAGCCGCTCCACGGGCGTTTCGGTCATCATGATAAATTTCTCCCGCTGCC
>JAITHH010000234.1 GCA_031280065.1 Treponema sp.
GATAAACCCGAATTGTGCGGAATAAAATGATGGACAAAAACGAGCGGTACAGCCTGACCCAGGGCGGCGTCCTCAAAAAATTGCTCATGGTCGCCGTTCCCATCATGGGGACGCAGGCACTCCAAATGGCCTACAACATCACCGATATGTTCTGGCTGGGCAGAGTGGGCAATGTCGCGGTGGCCGCGTCCGGCGCGGCGGGTATGTACATGTGGCTCTCCTTCGGCTTCCTCATCATCGGCAAGATGGGCGCGGAAATCGGTATATCCCAAGCCATCGGCAAGGGAGACCGCGGGGAAGCCCAGGTGTTCTTCCGCCATTCCCTGTACATCGGCGCGGCGCTCGGCTTGTTCTGCGCCCTGGCGATGATCCTGGGGAACCGTCTGCTGGCGGCCTTCTTCCCCTTCCGCGAGCCCGCGCTGGCTGAAGAGACGGCGGCCTACCTTGCGATCATCGGCTGGGGGATGCTCCCCAGCTTTGTGTCCGGCGTGATAGCCAGCGCGTTTACCGCAGCGGGCAATTCCCGGACGCCCTTCATCCTGAGCGCCATCGGCCTGGCGTGCAACGCGCTCCTGGACCCGGTCTGTATTCTGGTCCTGGGCTGGGGCATCCGGGGCGCGGCGGCAGCAACCGTCCTGTCCCAATTGCTGGTCTTCATCCTGATGATAAGCGGCGCGGTCCGTTTCCGGGACCGGCCTTTTGAAACCTGTCCGTTTCTGGGGAGGATCGACCTGTGCCGGCTCGTCCAGATTCTGAAATGGGCTCTGCCAATCGGTCTGGAAAGCCTGCTCTTCTGTTTTCTTTCTATGTTATGCAGCCGGATAGAGGCCCGCTTCGGGGCCAATGCGATGGCGGCAGGCAGAATTGGCTCGCAGATTGAGTCCATGAGCTGGCTCATCGGCGGCGGTTTTGGTTCCGCGCTGGTGATCTTCGTGGGGCAGAACTTTGGGGCGGGCAAGCCGGAGCGTATTCGGCGGGGCATCCGGATCAGCGCGGCGGTTATGGGGGCCTGGGGCGTCCTGGTGGGGGCCGTTCTCTGCGTGTCGGGGCAATTCGTCTTTTCGGTCTTTCTCCCGGACCCGGAGATCGCCCGTCTGGGCCGCTACTACTGCTTTATCGCGGCGGTCAGCCAGATTCCGATGAACCTGGAGGCGGTGTGGTCCGGGGGCTTTAAGGGAACGGGCCGCACTCTGCCCCCGGCGCTAGTGAGCATTACGGTCAACGCCCTCAAGCCGGTTTTGGCGGCGCTGCTGTCCCGCACCAGTCTGGGGCTTTTCGGGGTCTGGGTAGGAGTATCGTGCGCGGCCATAATACGGGGGCTGTGGCTGGGGCTCTGGTACGGGGTCGCGGAACGCCGTACGGTCCCGGTGATCAGACCGGAGTGAAACCACGGAAGGCGCGGATTAACGCGGATTAAAACCACAAATGTACACAGATTGCGAACCTTCGGTTCGACGCTGATGTGGTTTCTCTTCATCTGCGTCATCCGTTTCATCAGTGTAATCTGCGGTTCTCAGACAACGGTTCTTTTTAACCACAGATGTACACAGATTGCGAACCTTCGGTTCGGCGCTGATACGGAAAAGGACTTCCTTTCCGCGTCACTTCCGTGTCTTCCGTGGTTCGGTTCGACGCTGATGGGGTTTCTATTCATCTGTGCCATCCTTTTCATCCGTGCAATCTGCGGTTCCCCTGCGGCCTTCGGCATCCTGTTTCGGGACTCCGGGCGCTGCCGCACCGCTCCGGCAAAACGCTTGCGCGATTTGCCCCCCGCCCTCCATGTATTTTCTTCCAAATTCTCCGCGAAACACTTGACTTCCTCTTCCTTTCTCGCTATACTAATACCATGAACAAAGTAGTGGCCGCAGCCGACAGCCGACAGCCGACAGCCGACAGCCGACAGCCGACAGCCGACAGCCGACAGCCGACAGCCGACAGCCGACAGCCGACAGCCGACAGCCGACAAATTATGGGCACTTTCTAATCTTTGTCAAGCCCCCTGCTTCTTTAATGTTCCTGTAGTATACCATAATCTCAAGACAAAGTATACCGATCCCCTGGCAGGATACACCGATCCCAGCGCAAAATACATCGTAGCCGAGACGGGATACATCGATCCCGTGGTGAAATACATCGATCCCAAGACGAAATACACCGATCCCAAACCGGAATACACCGTGCCCCGCACGGAGACTATTCAAGCACACACAAGAACTCAAAATGAGCAAATATCATGGCCGGCTGGTCAACCCCGCCGCCGAGAGCCGTCTGATTCCATAGCGGAATTATGTGCGGTAGTAACGCCAGGCCGTCTTTGTTTCGAGCGCGGAGCGGCCCGGCTTATTATACCGGCCTTGGGGCCGGGCAATCCGGGTACACGGCGTACCCGAACAATCGAGGAGGTTTCTATGAAGAAACCCCGGTGTTTTGTGTTTGGAATGTTCAGCAGGGCGCTGACACTCCCTTTGGTTCTGGCGGGCGGCGTCCCGGCCAGTGTAGACAGCAGGGGCATACGGTAGGAGATACCGCCCCAAAATTTCAGGAGGAAGGAAGAATGAGTAAGTCCAATTCTCAAATGTTTGGCAAAGTGTTTTCAAAAGGAACGGTAATCGCCCTGGTAATCGGCGCGGTTATGGCGCAGAGCGTATCGGCGTTCGATTTCGCGTGGGGCGCGTGGGGACGCGCGGCCTGGGTACCGCTGATCATCCAGGGCGGCGCTGATGAGTTTACTACTGACGCTAACGGTGATGAGGTACCGAAACCAAACGCCGATGGATCGTATGACACCGCCACCTATATCTGGACCGGTTCCGGCCCGGGGTGGAACGGCGCTCGTGCGGCTGCTATCGGGTTTAACCTCAGCGGAACTGATGAAAACGGACTCATCGGGTTCGCGGCAAATCTGCGCTTAAATACCGGTGAGTTTAGTGTTGATGCTGATAATGACGGCGAGTCTGATGTTGATATCGATAATGGCACGTTTTGGTTCGCCAACGATAATACCGCCAATGTATGGGTTAAGCCCCTCGGTTCCGATGTGCTGACCATCAGCGCCGGTCTGTTCCAGGTTGACGACCTGCGGGGGAAACTCGGCGGCGTCAATGAAAACTTTGACGGCTTTGGTAAGAGCGGCGATGAAGACGCCATCTTTGGCCGCACCGATTCCGCCGGGAAGTTCGGCGCACATTTCAAAATAGCGCCCATCGAGGCCCTGCAAATCCACGCCGCTTTCGGCGCGAATGCCGGGCTGTACAAGGACCCTATCGACACTTATTATAAAGAGAAATCCGGGGACGCTATCGGCGATGTGTTCTCCACGGGACAGTACGGCATCGGCTACACCATTACTGACATCGGCCTTGCCCGCGTCCAGTTCATCGGCGGCAGTTATGGGAAAGATACGCTCGGCTCGTATCCGTCCAAAGTGCAAAACTACAACCAGGTACAGGTTGCCTTCCAGCTCACCGCTGTCGAGAACCTTAACCTGGACTTCGGCGCGAAGATTCCCTTCAAGATCACCGGCGATGGCCCCGCGGTTTATGATGATCCTTCGGGGAGCGGCGCAACATTCGGTACAAGCGATGATTCCTATCAAGCGCCTATCGCCATTCGTGTGGCGGCAAAGTACACCGCAGGCGATCTGGGCATCTTCTTCGGTCTCAAGACAGGCTTTGGCGGAAAGCTGAAAGGGAAAATCCCTGCGGTGGGGGATATTACCGCTGATGAGGGATTCTCCCTGGGCGCCGACATCGAGCCTTCCTACAAGCTGGGAGACGCCGGTTCCATAATCGGGAACATCTCCTTCGAGCTCAAAGGAAACAGCACATACGAAATTGGGAGCGCGAGTGAGGTAGATGCCAAAGACGGCACAACCAAACTGGGTCTGGGCGTTTCGTTCCATAAACCCCTCGGCGGCGGTAACTTCAACCCCAGAATATCTTCGTAAAAACGGAAGGCCCTTTCCGTATCCGTGCAGTTAATGGTGACGTGATCGACGCCGCACACCTTCATGGCCGCCTCCTATACCTCGATATATTCGATGTCCAGAATCCGGCAGAGGGCCTGGAAACGCTTTCGCCAGTCCCCCAGGAACAGCGCCTCGTGGTGGGTGCCGCCGTACTTCAGCCAACCGTCCATGGCCTGGCGGATCCCCGTGCCGGGCCTGAAAAAGGCGTGGTTCATGGGCACGTCCTTGAGTTCCTCCGTGTCCAGGATCGTCCCCTGACAGACGATGAGCCGGTACTGCTCCCCTGCCACGGAGACCAGGGAAAAGAGGGTCCCCGGCCCAGGCTCCACGTTGAATTTGGGCGTGGGCGGGTTGTCCCGGTCGCCGATGTCCAGGGGCCGGTCGATGAGGGTAACGCCCCGGTCTTTCCGGGCGGTCTTCCAGTTCCCCTCGCCCATGTGACTCAGCATGGCCGCGTCCTTGACGAAATCCAGGGAGTACATCTCCGTAAAGTGGGGATTCTCCGCCAGCATGTGGCCTATCACCGTGAGGAGCAGCACGTTGACATCCCCCTCCGCAGAATAGCCGTAGCCCTTGGCCAGCAGGCTGGAGCCCGCCAGGATCGGAAGCTGCTTGAGCCGGCCGTCTTCCTTGTAGATGTTGAAGAACTGGGAGAAGCCGTCATAGCCATTGGCAACAAGGAACTTCTCAAAGGCGATCTGCATCCTCGCGGCGTAGCGGTGGCTTTCCCCAGGGAGCTTGGGATCGAGCTTGAAGTTCCCCTTATCCTCCTCGATCTGGGCGGCGATCTCCGCATCCGTTACCTGCTCCATCAGGGCGTACACCGGGCCGATGGTCTCAAAGTTCGCCTCCACCCCGAATTTCCGGCAAAAGGCCGCATCATCCCCCAGAATGTCCCCCATGTTGTGCATCCTGCCGAAGACGGCCACCTTGGTTTTCTTGAGCCGCGCCGCAGTGTTGGCGGCCTGGGCCCAGTCTTCAAAGAAACGCTTGAAGCCCTCAGACTGCCAATCCTCGGTGATGATCGCCGGTTTTATCCCGCAGCGCATGAGCACGTTAGCCGTGTCCTGGATGCCGTGGATCCCCTGGTTGGTGGTGCAGCGGCTCCAGTCCCAGTCAGGGCTTACCTCCGGCAGGGGCTGAATATTGGCCAGGAGCACCGGCAGGGTGTTCTTTTTCATGGCCTGGATCAGCCGGTTGCCGGGGCTGTAGAGGAGGTTGACGATCATGATGCCGTCACAGCCCTGATCGTTGAAGCGCTTTACATAACGCTCAATGTCCGGCCTTTCCTTGGCAGGGCCGGGAAAGTCCAGGTCCGCCGCGCCGGAAAGCTGTTGCGCCACTTCCCTGGCCCATTTCTCCTGCATTTTAGGCAGTTCCGGCTGGGATTTGTCGTACAATCCCTGCATTAAGCCCAAAAATCCTATCCTTGGCTTTTGTTTTACGATCATGGCCTTCCTCCAAAAAATAAAAGTATACGGAACCCCCGGTTCCGGGGACTTACATCACAATCACCGCCTTGAGCACCGATCCCTCCGCAGCCTCCCGGAAGGCGGCCTCCGCCTCTTCCAGGGGATAGCGCTGGGACAGGTATTTCCCCGCGCAGAACCCGCCGTCCCGGATAAGGGACATGGCGGCCCGGTTTTGGTCCGGCGTGGAGGCGTGGACCCCAAAGACCCCCAGTTCCCGGTAGTGGACCAGGTTGCTGTCCAAAAAGCCGGTCCCCTCCCCCGGCAGGCCGCCGAAGAGGGAGATTCTGCCGCATTTGGCCAGGGAACGGAGGCCGTCAGCCTGGGCCGCGCCCACAGAGCAGGCGATGACCGCCACATCCGCGCCCTTGCCCCCGGTACGGGCGGCAATTTCCTCCACCGCGCCTTCTTTGTCCTGGGGAATAAACCGGACCCCCGGCAGGAGGCCCTCCACCTGCCGGATCCGCGCCAAGGAGGGTTCCACGATAGCAACCGAGGCCCCCGCGGCCAGGGCCAGTTCCGCGTGCATACACCCGATGATGCCGCTGCCGAAGATGACCACGTCCTCGCCGCGCTTAATATTCAAATAGGACTGGGCGTTGATGACGCAGGCCAGGGGCTCACTCAGGGTGAAGATCACCGGGTCCTCTGCCGGGGGCAGCTTGTAGACGTTTCCCATGGTAAAGGCGTGGCGGGGAATGACCAGGTATTCCGCAAAGCCGCCGTCGTATTGAAAGCCGACGGTGGCAAGGCGGTCACACATATTGGTATGCCCGGCCTTGCAGCTATAGCACTCCCCGCAGCCGATAGCCGGGGCCATGCTGATCCGGTCGCCGGCATGAAAGCCGCCGGGGAGGCCGGGGGCGCACTCCTGGATGATCCCGACGAATTCGTGGCCCAGGATCCTGCCGGGGCTGATTTTTCCGCTCCCAAACCGGTATGTTCTGACATCGGTTCCGCAGATCGAGCAGGCTTCCAGCTTGACCAAGGCGCCCTCCCCGCCAAGAGCCGGAAGCGGCGCTTCTCCCAACCCTAAGAGTTTGCCGCCCCAATACCGGTATGCCCGCATAGCTATTCACCCCTCTCAAGTCCCCCGCGCTTCCCCGGCGGGCCCACGCTGTTATAATTCAAACAAAGCTGTTCATATTATGACATCGCTCTGATCATAAGTCAACAAAATTCTTCATTTTTGGTCTCTTTCCCCTGCGTCCTGTTTTATATTGTTGAAATACCTAGTATAGTCAAAACTGATATGCAGCCAAAAATTGAACGCCTC
>JAITHH010000245.1 GCA_031280065.1 Treponema sp.
CTTCCTGGGAAGAAGACGGGGGGGATAATGGAAGGGTAAAGTTCACTTACCTTGGTACTGCGGCTCCTTCCGGCGTCGTATTTCGGGAGGAAAATGATGCCTGGTATCAGTATCAAGGTTACTATGAAATAGTGTTCCCTGATGGCGAAAGGAAGTACGCATACTATCCTAAAACTGGAGGCCGGGCTCATTTTTCAGATCCTCTTGACTAGCGGACGCTGACGGAGGCGCTGGTTCCGGCAGGCTGTCCCAACGGGATAAACCCGCCGCAGCGTCCGTGCCGTATAGTTCCGGTCAACGCCCTGGCGGGCGTGTTTGTTGGGCGGGGGGCCATCGAACCTTTGGTTCGCGGCCCCCATGCGGGGGGTTCCGCCCCCGCCCCCTAGTCCCCCCCCTCGCGCCCGTCCGCAGTCTCTTCCCCTGCTACAGCCCCCGGTTTTTTTGCGAGGCGATAAAGGCGCGGTATTTTTCGGGATCGCTCTTAAAGGCCACAATCGGAGAAAGGGGGTCCTTGGAAGCCCGCGTAAGCGCCTGGGACGCCTCGAAAGCAAGCCGTTCCGCGGTAACCAGCCGTCCCGCCCGCGAACTGAGACCAACATACAGGTCCGTTATGTTTGTAAGAGACAGCGGAAGGCGGCTGTGAAATTCCTCCGCCCTGGACAGCCCTTGATCCAGATCGATGTTGGGATAGATAACCGTAATGCCCCGGTCCCCGCGCTCAAAGATAAGGTCCCGCAGATTAAAGTAATTCACCGCGGCATCGGCAAGCTCGCGGTAGAGTTTGTCCGCGTCCGGCCCCGGATTCCGGTATTCCATCACGATCACCGTTAAATCCTGCTCAAAGGACGCGCAGCGGTGGAGTTCCGATTCCAGCCGGTCCTGCGTATACGCCTCCCAGCCGATGTTGCTGCGGGGAGAGTAGAGCCCCTGGGGCCTATCGCCCGCACCGGCGCGGGATTGCGGCTCGCGGAGCGGGGGCTTCTCTTCGGGCTCTTCAACATCGCTGAAAATATTCTCGTTAAGTATCTCGTCTTCTTCCTCGTCTGCGGGGGAATAGCGCGGCTCCCGCTTTTTGAAGAATGGCTCCCGCGCTTTGGGCGCTTCCCTGGCCGGCGCGTGTACCGGGGCTTTCTTGGGCAGCGCCGACTCAAGGATTAAGGTGAGGAAGGCCAGAACCAGCGCGCCCACCACCGCCAGCAGGGATTCTTTAAGAATGACGATGAAATACTCATAGTCGATGACCTGGGACACGCCGCTCAACGCCACATTCCGCTGCCCCTCTATCGGCAGAGGGGCGAAGAGGGCTTGGGAGGACACGCCGAACTTCCTGACAAACCGGGGGGCGTCTCCCTCCCAACTGATCAGCTTGCCCTGTTCTTTCTCAAAGGTGAATTCCCCCAGCGGGCCGGAGATGATGAGCGCCTGGAGCGTCCGGGACTTTCCCAGGGCGTCCTGTATCGTTCCCTTGAATTGGTCGTCCATGAAGCTCACCGCTCCCGCGGAAGAAGCAAGCTGCGCCAGCTCGCCGAATTCCCGCTCCGCTATATTCCGGCGCTCGGTAACATTCAGGTATACGCGCAAGGCCCCGTAGGTCAAAGCCGCCAGATATACCGCCATGCAGAACAAGGCGATTATCAGCGTTATGATCGAAGAAGTTCTTTTCATCATAGACGCGAGTATATACGATTTTACAATGTCGCGCTAGAATGATCCGCATGGTTTTACGGAAAAGCGCCCTGCCGCCGGGCTGGTATCCCCAAAATAAGGAAGAAATTCGGCTTTTTTTGGCAAATATTTCTCCGCCTTTGTCCGCTGCCGGGGCGCGGGCGGCCCTGGCTCCCCACGCGGGCTGGTACTATTCGGGCGCCGCAGCCGCGCTGTCCGTGTCCGCGCTGGACCGGGACGCTGATACGGTGATCGTGGCCGGGGGCCATCTTCCCGCCGGCGCACCGGCGCTCTTTGCGGAGGAGGACGGGGCCGCTACGCCGCTGGGGGACATCGAGATAGACCGGGAACTCCGCACGGTTCTGTGGGAGCGCTTGGGGGGCGCTCCCGACCGCTATCGGGATAACACGGTGGAGGTGCTGCTTCCCCTGGTGAAGCACTTTTTCCCCACGGCGCGGCTGGTATGGCTGCGCCTGCCCGCTGAATCGCGTTCCTTTGAGGCGGGAAAGGTCATCGCCGAGGCTGCCCGAAACCGGAAAGCGGTCCTCCTGGGCTCCACCGACCTGACCCACTACGGGCCGAACTACGGCTTTTCCCCCCATGGCAGGGGGGAGGCGGCGCTGGAATGGGTCAAGACCGTCAACGACCGGGCCTTTATCGGCGCGGTGCTGCGGGGCTCTCCGGCGGAAACCCTGGAGCGGGCTGAAAAGGACCGTTCCGCCTGTTCAGCCGGGGCCGCGCTTGCCTGTATGGGCTATGCCCAAGCGCTGGGCGCGCCTGGCGCGAAACTGCTGGCATACAGTACATCGGCGGATGTTGAAGCCGGGAGGGTTCCTGATTCCTTTGTCGGCTACGCCGCCTTGTCTTTTTAGCCGGAGGGGGGGACCGCAGGGCGTTGACCAGGACTATGCGGCACGCCGTAGCGGGCGCAATTCACCCTGCGCGCCCCCCGGTCCCCCCTTAAGTTGTTGACCGTGCCGCTGCTTGCGCCGCTGCTTGCGCCGCTACCTGCGCCGGTTCCGGGCGAGGAGTATGAGGCGCAGGAAGCTCATCAGCGCGGTAAGGGCAGAGGCCACATAGGTCATGGCTGCGGCGGTGAGGACTTTCTTGACGCCCTGGAGCTCCCCAGGGGTCAGCGTATGGCTGTCCCGGAGTATGGCGATAGCCCGCGCTGACGCGTCGAATTCCACCGGCAAGGTGATCAGGTAAAAGAGGACGGCCCCGCCGAAGAGGATGATACCGAGGCTGATCAGGATGGGCAGGGAGAAGAAGATGCCCGCGATGGCCAGCCAGGGGCCGACGGAGGACCCGATGTTCGCTGCGGGGACCAGGGCGCTTCGGAGTACGAGGGGGCCGTAACGCTGGGCGTGCTGAATCGCGTGGCCGGTCTCGTGGGCCGCGACTCCGACAGCGGCGATGGAATTCCGGTTAAAGACCGGCTGGGAAAGGCGCAGCACCTTAGCGCGGGGATCATAGTGATCCGTCAGGGAGCCCGCAGCCGGTTCAGTCGCTACATCAGTGATATGATTCGCCCGCATCAACAGCCGGGCCGCGTCCTTCCCGGTAATGGGCCGGGAGCAGGGTATGCGGGAATACTTGGCAAACGTACTCTTCACCATCACCTGGGCGAT
>JAITHH010000266.1 GCA_031280065.1 Treponema sp.
GCTTTGGAAGTTGAACCCCATGAGCTGTTTTATATGCCGTCCGCCGCAGAAAGTGCCCTTGAGCGTTTGCAGGATACCATAGCCGCTAATATAGAGCGGGTAGTCGCCGAGGCTATAAGAGAAACCCTCGCCGATGAATGTAGAAACAAGGGCACGGCGCAGCGTTCGTAATCCCCCTATTAGCACATCTGCGCGAAGGCTTTAGCCTGAGCGGTGCGCGGTTGAGGGGCCCAGTCCACTGTCAACAACTTAAGGAGGGGGGACCGGGGGGCCTGGGCCCCCCGGCGGGGGCGTTGCGGGGGTGGAACCCCCGCAGAGGGGGTAGCCCGCAACCGTGTTGCGGGCGGAGGGGTCGGGTCCGCTTCGCGGATACGCGACTTCCCCCGCTATCTCCCGTCCATGTACTTTGCAATATACCCCTGGTTGATCCGCAGCAAATCTTCGCGGGGAAGAAACTTCAAAACTTGCCACCCCAAATCTAAAGTCCGCCCAATGTCCCGGTCGTCCCACTCATCCTGCGTCAAAAAATCCTGCTCAAAACGCTCCCCAAACCGCAAATACCGCTTGTCCCCCTCGGAAAGCTCCTCCTCCCCGATAATCGAAGCCAAATTCCGTACCTGCTTCACCTTGGAATACGCCGCAAAAAGCTGACTCGCCACATCCTTGTGATCCTCCCGCGTCATCCCCGGCCCAATCCCGTCCTTCATCAGCCGGGAAAGACTCGGCAGCCCCGCCACCGGCGGGTAAATCCCCTTCTGAAACAGCTCCCGGTCCAAAACAATCTGCCCCTCGGTAATGTACCCCGAAAGATCAGGAATCGGATGGCTGATGTCATCGTTGGGCATCGTCAGAATCGGTATCTGCGTAATCGAACCCGTGGAACCCGCAATCTTCCCCGCCCGCTCGTAAAGACTCGCCAGGTCAGAGTAGAGATAGCCCGGATACCCCTTGCGGCTCGGCACTTCACCCCGGATCGAAGACACCTCCCGCAGCGCCTCGCAGTAGTTCGTCATGTCCGTCATCACCACCAGAACGTGCATGTTCTTCTCGTACGCCAGGTATTCCGCCGCGGTCAGAGCGCAGCGGGGAGCCACCAGGCGCTCCAGACTGGGCGCGTCCGCCAGGGACAGGAAAACCACCACATTGGCCAGGACGCCGCTGCGCTCAAAGCCGCTGAGGAAGAAGCGGGCCGCGTCATACTTGACCCCCATGGCGCAGAACACAATGACGAAAGGCTCGCTGGCCGCGCCCCCCGGCCCGTCCGCGCTGATGATCCGGGCCTGCCGGACAATCTGCGCCGCCAGACGGTTGTGGGGAAGACCGTTCCCGGAGAATATCGGCAGCTTCTGCCCCCGGATCAGGGTGTTCATGCCGTCAATGGCCGACACGCCCGTCTGAATGAAGTCGCGGGGATAGGTCCGGGCATAGGGGTTGATGGGGAGACCGTTCACGTCCATGCGGATCGAGGAGAGTATCTCCCCGTAGCCGTCCGCCGGTTCCCCCAGACCGTTGAAGATGCGCCCCAGCAGCCCCGCGCCCACGCGCAGTTCCATGGGCCGCCCCAGGAATTCCACCCGGCTGTCATCCGCCGAAAGCCCGGAGTTGCTGCCAAAGAGCTGAATCGCCGTCCAGTCCCGGCTCATGTCCACCACCCGCCCCAGCCGCCGGCCCCCGTCCCTGCCGTAGACCGCCACCATCTCGTTAAAACCCACGTTCCGGCTGCGGGCCGTAACCACCACCGGCCCCTCGATCCGGGTAAGGCCCCGGTACTCAACGCCCCTCATAACGCCTCCTTGGCCCGGTAGCTCCGGTCCAGCGCTTCCAGGGCGTTCCGCATAAGACCCTCAAACTCCGTCAGGGCCGCCGCGTCCTCATTGGCAATGCGGCTCTTGAGCCGCGAAAGCCGCTCCCGGATCGTCCAGGCTGAATCTCCCCCGTCCTCAGCCTCCCCGCCGTCCCCGGCCTGGCTTTTCCCCTGGAGGCTGGTGATCTTGATCAGCGGAGCCCCCAGTTTGATGCAGGCCAGGGCCCGGCGGTGGAATTCCATGATGAGTTCCAGCAGCCGCACCTGTTTGGCCGGGACGCAGTACATGTCCACCGGATCAAAGGAATTCTGCTGGAGGAAGCCGTCTTTGATGATGTCCGCGGTGAGGAGCACCATGCGCTGGTCGTCCGGCAGGGCGTCGGGGCCGATGAGCCGGACGATCTCCGCCAGGCGCTGCTCTTTTTTGAGGAGGTCCAGGGATTCCTGCCGCACCTGGGCCCATTGGGGATTCACCCGCTCCCACCAGGGCTTGACCTCCTCGGCGTACTCGGAATAGCTGTCTATCCAACTGATCGCCGGGTAGTGCCGGGCGTTGGCCAAGTCCCGGTCCAGGGCCCAGAAGCAGCGGATAAAGCGCTTGGTGTGCTGGGTTACCGGCTCCGAGAAGTCGCCCCCCGGCGGGGACACCGCCCCGATGATCGACACCGAACCTTCCGCGCCGGAAAAGGTGCGGACCCGGCCCGCCCGCTCGTAGAATTCCGCCAGGCGCGTGGGCAGATACGCGGGAAAGCCCTCTTCCGCGGGCATCTCTTCCATGCGGCCCGAAAGTTCCCGCAGGGCTTCGGCCCAGCGGCTCGTGGAATCCGCCATGATCGCCACGTGATAGCCCATGTCCCGGTAGAATTCCGCCAGGGTAACGCCGGTGTAGATGGACACCTCCCGCGCCGCCACGGGCATGTTGCTCGTGTTGGCGATGAGGATCGTCCGCTCCATCAGGGAACGCCCGGTGCGGGGATCGGTGAGCTGCGGGAATTCGGTGAGCACGTCGGTCATCTCGTTGCCCCGCTCGCCGCAGCCGATGTAGATGATCACGTCCGCGTCGCACCATTTGGCAATCGCGTGCTGGGTCATGGTCTTGCCCGTGCCGAAGCCGCCGGGAATCGCGGAAGTGCCCCCCTTGGACAGGGGGAAGAAGAGGTCGATGACCCGCTGGCCCGTTACCAGGGGCTCGTCCGGGGGCAGGCGCTCCGCGCAGGGCCGGGGTATCCGCACGGGCCACCACTGGGCCAGGGGAATTTCCTCCCCGCCGGAACAGCGGGCAGCCGCCGCGCCGCAGGGATAGTCCCCCTCCGGGCTGAGTTCGGCGATGGTTCCGCCCTTCATGTCCGGGGGAACCATGATCGCGCAGGTGATGCTCTCCGTCTCCTTGACCCGCCCCAGGACAAGGCCGGGCCGGGCCGGGACCGCTTCGCCCTTGGACAGGGCCCCGGCAAGGTCAGGGTCCGGGACGAAATGCCAGCGTCTGGCCGTGTCCAGGGGTTCTCCCCGGTCGCCTGACGCCATGAACGCCCCGCCCTGCTTGAACAGGGTTTCCAGGGGACGCTGAATTCCATCGTAGATCGTGCCGATCATGCCCGGCCCCAGGCGCACCGACAGGGGCCTTCCCGTGGAGGCGGCAGCCGCGCCGATCCGCAGGCCCGTCTCATCCTCGTAGACCTGGATCACCGCCTCGTCCCGCTCCAGCCGGACAATCTCGCCGATGATCCGCTTGTCTCCCACCTCCACTACGTCAAAGAGCCCTGCCTGGCCCAGGCCCGAAGCCCGGACAATGGGCCCTGAAATCCGCTTTATCCGGCCTTCAAGCATAGGGTTCCCCCGTGTCCTCATTAAACGCCGCCTCCCCGGTCAGGGCCTCGGTCAATTCCGCCCGCCGCTCCAGGAGCAGGGCCTCCACCTCGGCGTCCGCGGACACCGTTACCCGGAACCCCGGCCCGTCAACGCGGATCGCGGGAAACGTCCCCGGCAGGTCAAGCGCGGCGTCCGGGGAAACCCAGGCCCAGCCCGGCAGGGCCTTCGCCAGGAGTTCCCCCAGGTCCGCGCCGGACAAGCCCCGGCTGCTCACCGCAAGGGGCGCGGCATCCGGCTCCAGGGCGAATTCCCCGCAGCGCCTGACCAGTTCCGCGCTCAAGAGCCCCGCCATTCGCGCCGGGGACAGGCGGTGCAGGTAGGCGTTGGCGGCCTTTTGCAAGAAGCCCTCCACGGTTTCCAGGCGGCTGCGCCGTTTGTCCAGGGGAAGCCGGGCCATGATCTCCTCCCGGCTCTGCTGGAGGCGCTGATCAGCGGCTTTCCGCAGCCTGACCAGGGCCTTTGCGGTCTTCTTTTCCCAGGAGGCCGCCGCGGATGCCGCGGTTTCATCCGCGGTCTTGAGGATCCGCTGGGCCTTGCGGCGGGCGTCTTCGAGGATCTCCCGGTCTAAAATTTCAGTTGATTGCAGTTCTTCCATAATACTCGGTTCAATCAGACATGGATGCCGATGGCTTCCCTGATGGAGTCCACCAGGGTCTTACGGCCTTCAAGCCTCCCCAGGATGCCGGGAATTTCCACCACCAGGGGGTAGCGGCCCGAAAGCTGCCAGTCGGTGAGCAGGGTTCCAAGCCAGTCCGCGGCTTCTTCGGTGAGGATCAGCACCCGGCAGGACTCCGCCGTGGGCATCACCGTCCCGGCGGTCTCGTCCCAGCCCTGTGTTATGCGCTGAAACTCCTGGCGGGCTTCGTCCTGGTTCAGGACCGCTTTGCCGCTGATGCCCGCAAAGCGGAAGGCCGTTACCAGTTCCGGCTCGCCGATGAAGAAATAATCCACGCCGCTAGAATATCAGTATCAGCAGGGCGACCAAAAAGCCCCAAAGACAGATACCCTCCGCAAGCCCCGCATAGGGCAGCGCCTTACCCGAAAGCTCGGGGTTCTCGCTCATGGCGCCCATGGCCGCCGCCCCGATTTGACCGACCGCGATGCCGCCGGCAATACAGGAAATGCCCACCGCCAGCGCCGCCGCGAAATACTTCCAGACCGCCGTCCCCCCGGCGGCGGCCTCCGCGACCGCCTCAGCCTCCTGAGCGGCCAGGGGAAACGCCGCCAGACCCAGCAGCAGAAAACAGATAAAAGCCCCACGTTTCATACCTTACTCCTCTATAACGTTT
Source organism: Treponema sp. (assembly GCA_031280065.1). The sequence continues at coordinate 4,963 of JAITHH010000266.1, forward strand.
TTCCGAAACCGGAAAGGAGAAAATTCAACCCCGGTTTCGGTAAAAAATTTGCTGAAAAACTCGTAATACTGCAGCCGCACCACCTGAATGGCCACGATCATGCCCTCCAGCAGGATGATCACCGCGTTACCGAAGATCATGATCACCAGGGCGAAGAGGGAGCCCGCGGGCAGGCGGGAGACCATCTCCGACAGGGTGAAGACGATGAAGGACAGCACCGCGTGGGACAGGGCAAAGGCCCCGACCCGCAGAAAGCTCACCGTGTTGGACACGTAGGTGGAGGCGGTTTCCAGAACTTCCACAAAACCTTCCATTATAAACACCATGAGGCCGTGCTCCAGCACGGGCCGCTCCCCGGCGATGAGCCGCCAGATGGCGGGGCCGAAGAAGATGGCCAGGGCCGGGGCGATGAGGCCGATCAGGTCGAACCAGGCAAAGCGCCCGCCGGCGATGATCCGCAGGGCGATGAACAGGGCGTACCAGAACAGGGCGATTCCCGCGACGCCGGTCTTGGAGAAGAACGCCTTTTCGTATCTTTTTAAGGTGCACTGGTTCACCACGTTGACCAACAGGCCGATGGAGTTGAGCGTCACCCCCACGGCCACGGTAAAGCCGAAGAAGTAGAACAGCTTGGCGATGTTGCCCTTTTCGGGCATCAGGTGGAGTATCTTCCCCGCCGGTTCCAAGGGTTCCCCCCCCGGCCCGGTGAGGCGGAAAAGATCGATAAAGAAGCCCGTAACGGCCCTGGTGGGCCCGGAAAGAATTTCCTCGTGGGCGAAGACCGAACCGGTGAAAAGCCCCATGATCATCGAGGCGATGCCCACCGCGATAAGCGGCGAGGAATAGCCCCGCAGTTTTGCCAGGGACTTGAGCCCCCGCTTGCCCGTGAGGAGCCCCAGGAGGAGCAGCACCAGGCCCTGGCCCAGATCGCCGAACATGATCCCGAAGAGGATGGTGAAGAAGAAGGCCACAAAGGGGGTGGGATCGATGGTGCCGTAGAGGGGCGCGCCGTAGGAGAACACCACCTTCTCGAAGCCTTTGACAAAGCCCGCGTGATCCAGGGAGACCGGCACCTTCTCCCGTCCCTCGCGGACTTCCGGCAGCTCTTCGGGATTGTAGGTCCGCGCCGCCACCCTGCCGCTGGTGATCTCCTGGAGGTCCCGCACCAGGCCCCCGACCGCGTCAGCGGCCACCCAGCCGGAGAGGGAATACACGCTCTGGGTGGCCCGCAGCCTGCTTTTCAAGGCCTCCACCTGGGAAGCCATGAGGTAGGACGCGGCCAAACGCCGCAGTACCGGCCCGTATTCGGCCCGGATACGGCCCTTTTCCGCGGCGATGTCCTCCAAATTCCGGTTCAGCGCCCCAAGCCGTTCTTCCAAGCCGGAAAGAAGCTCCTGGGGCACCCCGTTATAGCCCTCCGGGATGGTGATAGGCGAAAAATCCTGCTTCTTGAGTTCCGAATCCAGGGCGAATCGCCCCTTCCGGGACGCGGCCATGAGCACCCGGTCCCCGTCGCCCAGGGGAACCAGCACGGCCCGGTCAGCCAGGCGCTCCTGAATATCCGCCTGCTTGCGGGGGTCCAGCCGCCCCACCCTCAAGGTGAGATACGAAAGCTGGTCCAGCTCGGCAAAGGGGGCGTTGAGGTTCTCGAAGGCCCGGGCCTCGTTCAGGGTTTCCTCCACCCGGCGCTTTTCGGTGAGCCCCTCGTTTTCCCGCCGGCTGAGGGCGTCCAGGGCCGCGTCTATGGTATTCAGCAGGGCTTCCTCTTCCTCGCCGGGGAGCCGGGTGGATTCCTCGCACTCCGCGGGCAGTTCCGCCTCCAGATACGAAGCGCCCCGCTGCACCCGGTCCAGGCTTGAACGGATCAGCGCTTCCCGGCCCATGACTGGGGGCGCACTCTCCGCATCCCCGCCGAATGCCGAAGGCGGCTCAGGCTCCGGCGCAGCCTCTTCGGAAAGGTGCATCACCGCCCGGCGGCCCAGGAATTCGATGACCCGGTCCGCGTCTCTGGCCAGGATGGTCAGTTCCATGAGTTTCATCCGCTTAGGGCGCATCATGGCTTCAACTCCAGGATAGTAAAGATTTCCCCGCTGGGGAGCCCCAACCCGAGGCCCTCGGCGATGCTGGTGAGCAGGTCTTCCTCGAACTGTTTGAGCTTGATAAAGCAGGACGCGCTGTCCAGGGAGAAGGGCCGCCGCCGGAAGTACATCCGGGTCAGGCGGTACAAGTACGCGGACGCCGCGTTTTGGAAATGCCGGGGATCGGCCCGCCATATCCCGCCGGGCTCTTCCGGGTTGAGCATATCCGCACGGGGCCAGCGCTTCCAGGGGCCCCGTGAGTCCAGGGGCAGCTCCAGGGACGCAAGGGCGTCTTCCAGCAGGGCCTTAGCCGCCGGGGAGCGGCGGCCTTTGGGAAGCTCCGGGGCGGCCAGCCGTTCCCGCGCTTCCTCCGGGCCTAGACCATAGTAGGTCCGCAGCCGGAGGGCCCAGATTGCGTTCCGCAGGGAGATTTCCTCGGCAAGGATATGCCCGATGCCCTCCCGGTCACGCCGGGGACAGGAATGGAGAGCTTCCCAGAGCGCGGTGTAGTAATGCCGGTCCAGTTTTGCCTGTATCTCGATTTCACCCGCGGCCTTGAGGTTTTCGCTAATCTCCGGGATCAGGAAAGCAAAGTCCGTACCCTCCAGCATGGCCTTGAGATCAGGATAAGCGCTGAATTTGACCCTGCCAAAGGGCCCCAGATCGGTAAAAACCGGCTCCTTGAGCTCACCATCCGCCAGGGAGCGGAGGGCGCTCTTGAGGTCCGCGTACTCGTAACTCCGCAGCAGTTCCAGCAGCAGCCGGGGAGGCTTGGCAAAGGAGCCGATGATGGTGATGATCTGGCCCGCGCTCCGTTCGATGAT
>JAITHH010000301.1 GCA_031280065.1 Treponema sp.
CAGGGAATAGTTGATTCCGTCGTGCCCCTGGGCCATGCCGTCGCAGATGTCGGTGGCAAAGTACCGCGCCCCTTTGCCGCCTGCGCCGTTCACCGCGTCCCGGGCCGCCTCCGACAGGGCGAGCAGGTGAACGCTCCCCGGATGGCTATCCCCGGCGGTACTCTCGATGAGTATCTGGGGCTTATCGAGGTCGGCCTCTTGCCATCCCATGCCCATTTTTAGGCTGTCCATCTCCGGCGCCAGGGCGCGTATTTTTTGGCTATGCAGCATACTGTACTCCTTGATGATAATTAAGCGGGGGCGCTGCCCCCGCGCCCCCGCCGGGGGGACATCGAACCGTAGGTTCGCGCCCCCCGGTCCCCCCATACGCCAGGCTCGCCGTTTGCAATGGGCGCGCAGCCCAGCCTGAAAACCGCCGCCTTCTTCCCGGAAACCAATAGCGGAACCTCCTCATCCACCCGGAACACGCCGGATGCCAATACCGCCGCCAGCAGCTCCTCCTTGGCCCCAGTCAGCACCACCGCCGCGCCGCCGGGCTTCAAAAGCCGGGCAAAAACCGCAATCATCTTGCAATAGAACTCCCCAATGGGCACCGGAGTCTGCGCGTACATCCCCCACGGCGGGTCCGTGATGATCCGGTCAAGACTCCCCTCCGGGATAAACGGAAAAATATCAAACAAGTCCCCCCGCTGAACACGGCAGCGATCCCCCAGCCGCAGGCCGTCGAGCTTCTCCCGTGTGCGGGCGGCTGCCCGGCGGTCAATGTCGGATGCGTAGAAACGCCGGAAAGGAAAGCCCGTAACCCGCTGGAGCGCAATAGCGCCGCAGCCGCAAAAGGGGTCCGCCGCCGCGTCCCCCGCAGCGGGGCCGGAAAGCCAGCAGAGCGCGTAGGCCAGCGGCGGGGGCAGCTCTCCAGGACGCAGGGTCTTCTCGTAGGAACCGCGCTGGGTAAGCCGCCTCATGCAGATCGAAAATCCCTCCCGCCGGTACAGGAACCAGAACTCCGCGTCCGCCCCGCTCCGGTTCACCTTCAGGCCGGAATGACGGGCAATATAACGCTCCGCCTCCGCCCGGACCGGCTCGCGCACCCGGGCCGGCTGGTTTTCAAAGGAACAGACGATGCGGAACGACCGGAGCTTGGCCCCGCTCCCCCCAATGACCGGCCCCGGATCGCGGCGCGAGCAGAGATAGCGGATATGGGACTCCAGCGCCTGCGCAGGCTTTGGCCGCTCCAGAATATGCGCCGCCTCAAACAGATTGTTGAAACAGCGCAGCGCACCCCAATCCCCCGCCGTCTCAAAGACCGCCGCGCCGTCCAGGAGCCTGCGAATCTTCACATCCCGCAGCCGCTCCCGCAGAATCCCCGCGATTACCCCCTGTAGTCCCGGCGCAAACGTCCCATAATACACGCCGGGGGAGGGGGCCGGGGCTGATTGACCGCGCCCACAGCCTGCCGCAGCCCCCCGGGGGCGCTTTAACTGCACCCCGTGGTCCCGCCGCAGGTATCGCACTTCATACACGTCCCGCTCCGCACCAGCGTAAAGGAGCCGCAGGCCGGGCAGGGATCCCCCTCGTAGCCCTTGATCCGCGCCTGAGCGATCTTCGCGGCGTCATCTTGGGGCGCGGCGTGCGGCCTGAATCCCGCGCTGCCCTTGCTGCGGGGCCGGTGGGACGCCGCCTCGGTGACGCCCGTGGTCAGCAGGTCCTCCGGCTTGATCTGCCCCAGATCGGTGCGCTTGAGGTAGCTGATGGCAATGTCCCGGAAGATGTAATCCATGACGCTGGTGGCCATCTTCACATAGTCGTGGCCCTGAACCACGCCGTTGGGCTCGAAGCGGCTAAAGGTGAAGGCGTCCACATACTCCTCCAGGGGGACGCCGTACTGGAGCCCCAGGGATACGGCAATGGCGAAGCTGTTCAGCAGGCTCCTGAAAGCCGCGCCCTCCTTGTGCATGTCCAGGAAAATTTCACCGAGTTTGCCGTCGTCGTATTCACCGGTACGGATGAAGATCGAGTGCCCCCCGATCTTGGCCTTCTGGGTGTAGCCCGTACGGCGGTTGGGCAGGGGCTTCCGCGCCCCCTGCCGGTCGCCCCCGGAATCCGCGGCCCGCTTCGCCGCCCGCTCCGCAGGCGCGTCCAGGTTCCGCTCCGCCGCCAGGATCGTGTCCGCCAGGGGGTCCGTCCCCGGCGCAAACGAGGACAGGGGCTGGGACAGCTTTGAGCCGTCACGGTACAGGGCCACGGCCTTGAGCGCGCTCTTCCAGGAGAGCATATAGGCCCCTTTCACGTCCTCGTAGTTGGCGCTGTTGGGCATATTGATGGTCTTGGAGATCGCCCCGGAGATGAAGGGCTGCACCGCCGCCATCATGCCGGTATGGGCCGTCCAGGGGATTGAACGCCTGCCGTTCCTGCCCGACGGGGTAGCGGTGTCAAAGACCGCGTAATGTTCCTTTTTGAGGCCCGGCGCACCCTCGATCCCCATGACCCCGCAGACCCAGCGCTCCGCCTCCTCGATCTCCCCGCCGCTGAACCCCAGGCGTTTGAGCAGGCTGAATCCCGGCTGGGACCACGCGGATTCGGGTATATTGAGCGCGTTTTCCACGAAACCGGCGCCGAGAATCCACGGGCTCAAGGCCCCTTCCAGGCTCAGGCTGGTCTTGACCGCCTCCTCCGCCGCGGCAAGGGCCGCCGGACTCAGGCCTTTGGCCGCGAGGGTTTCCGGGTTGATGTGCGGCGCGCCCTGGAGGGTTTGCCGCCCTGCGGCGTAGGCCGTGATTCCGGCGATCTCATCGGGGCTGTAGCCCAGGCGCTCCAGGGCTGGGGGCACGGACCGGTTGATGATCTTGAAGTAGCCGCCGCCTTCCAGCTTTTTGAATTTCACCAGGGCGAAGTCCGGCTCCACGCCCGTGGTGTCGCAGTCCATGAGCAGACCGATGGTCCCCGTGGGGGCAATCGCGCTCACCTGGGCGTTGCGGAAGCCGTGCGCCTCCCCCAATTCCAGGGCCCGGTCCCAGGCGGCGCGGGCCTCCTCCAAGAGCCGGGGGGGACACGCGGCGGGATCAATGCCCTTGGGCGCGGTATGCAGCTTCTCGTAGTCCTCCGGCAGGGCGTTGTACGCGGCCCGGCGGTGGTTGCGGATCACCCGCAGCATGGCGTCCCGGTTCTCCCCAAAGCGGAGGAACGGCCCCAGCCCCGCGGCCATGCGGGCGCTCTGGGCGTACGCCTCGCCGGAGAGCAGCGCGGAGAGTGCCCCTGCCACGGCCCGGCCTTCCGGCGAATCGTAGGCCAGGCCCATCACCATGAGCAGGCTCCCCAGGTTGGCGTAGCCCAGGCCCAGGGTGCGGTACTCGTAGGAGAGTTCCGCGATCCGGGGAGCGGGGAACTGGGCCATGGACACGGAAATCTCCAGGATCGCGGTCCACACCCGGACGGCGTGGAGGAAGCCCTCGATGCTGAATTCCCCCCGCTCGCGGTCATAAAACGCCGCCAGGTTGATGGAAGCGAGGTTGCAGGCCGTGTCGTCCAGGAACATGTACTCAGAGCAGGGGTTGGAGGCCCGTATCTCCCCTCCATTGGGGCAGGTGTGCCAGTCGTTGATCGTCGTGTGGAACTGGAGCCCCGGATCGGCGCACTGCCAGCTTGCACGGGCGATCTGCTCCCAGAGCCGCCGGGCCTTGATCGTTTGTACGGCGGCGTCCTTGTCCCCGATCCGTCCGGTGAGATTCCAGGGGCCATCGTCCAGCACGGCCCGCATGAATTCATCGGAAAGCCGCAGGCTGTTGTTGGATGACTGGCCCGACACGGTATTGTAGGCTTCATCGTCCCAGGCCGTGGTAAAGACCGGGGGATTCACGTCCGCGTCCCCCTGTTCCAGCCGCCGGAGGAGCTGATACAGGTAGATCGGGGGAATCTTGTCCCCCAAGGCGGCGCGTAAGGCCGCGGCCAGTTCGTGGTTCTTTTCCGCGCTGAACTTGTCCGCGTCAGGCCCCCGGAAAGAACCCAGGGCCTTTTTGATCGCCTCCAGGTTCTTCTTCACCACCGCGGAGCCGGTAACCATGGAAGCGGCTTTGTGCTCTTCCCCGGCTTTCCAGGTGATGTACTTTTCCACGTCCGGGTGATCCGCGTCCAGGGTTACCATCTTGGCGGCCCGCCGGGTCGTGCCCCCGCTCTTGATCGCCGACGCGGAGCGATCCCCGATCTTGAGGAACGAGAGGAGCCCTGACGACACGCCGCCGCCGGAGAGCCGCTCGTTGGCCGCCCGCAGCCGCGAGAAGTTGGAGCCGGTGCCGGAGCCGTACTTGAACAGCCGCGCCTCGCGGGTTACCAGGTCCATGATTCCCCCTTCGTTGACGAGGTCGTCTTCGATGGAAAGGATATAACAGGCGTGAACTTGGGGCCGCTCGTAGGCGTTTTCGGATTTTTTGAGCTTCCCGCAGGCGGGGTCAACGTAGTAATGACCCTGGGGCGGCCCGTCGATGCCGTAGACCGCGTAGAGGCCGGTGTTGAACCACTGGGGGCTGTTGGGGGCGGCCATCTGACGGGCCAGCATATAACAGCTCTCGTCGTAGAACGCCCTGGCGTCTTCTTCGGCGTCAAAGCAGCCGCTTTTCCGGCCCCAGTCCATCCAGGTATAGGCCAGCCGGTGGAAGACCTGCCGGGCGTCATGTTCGGCCCCGTCTTCGGGCAGCGTGTCCCCGGGGTCTTTCCCCGCCGGGGCTTTTCCCTTGTGCGGGGAGAATTCCTTCCATGCGTATATCCGCTCCGGGGGTACGCCGGCTTTGCGGAAGTACTTCTGGGCGATGATGTCCGCGGCAATCTGGCTCCAGAAGGAGGGGACGATGACCGTATCGGTCTGGAAGATCGCCTTGCCGTCGGGGTTACGGATTTCGCTTTTCCGTTTTTCCCATACAATGCCGTGGTACGGTCCGTTTTGGGGGCTTGTAAAGAACCGCTCGAATTTCATGCTGCTATCCTTATCGGTTGATTATCCTCCTGCTATGGGTAGCGGGGATTTTCTCTACCCTACACCATATATAGGGGAGTATCAAGCGCATTACGGCGC
>JAITHH010000131.1 GCA_031280065.1 Treponema sp.
AGTCCCCATCAAAAAAGAGGAACAAACATGGAATACATAGAAAAGACCCTGGGGCAGGTACTCCGGGAAAAAGCCCAGGCCCATCCGGATCATGACTTTCTGGTGTACGCGGACCGGGACCTGCGGTTCACGTACGCGGAATTCGATAAGCGGGTGGATGCCCTGGCCAAGGGCTTCCTCGCCCTGGGACTCAAGAAGGGCGACCACGTGGGAATCTGGGCCACCAATGTGCCCGATTGGAACACCGTCCTCTTTGCCTGCGCCCGGCTCGGCATCGTCTTTGTCACGGTGAATACCGGCTACAAGCTCCACGAACTGGAATACGTGCTCAAACAGTCCGACATGGCCTGCCTCTGCGTCATCGACGGCTGGCGGGATTCAGACTACGTGGGCATGGTCAATGAGCTCGTCCCGGAACTCAAGACCGCCCCCCGTGGCCATCTTAACTCGGAGAAATTTCCCTTCCTCAAGCATATCGTATACGTGGGCCAGCAGAAACACCGGGGCATGTACAGCTTTAACGAGCTGCTCCTCCTGGGCCAGCATACAGACGAGGCCGGGTACCGCCGGATCGAAGCCTCCCTGGACACCAGCGAGGTGGTGAACATGCAGTACACCTCGGGCACCACCGGCTTCCCCAAGGGGGTGATGCTCACCCACCGGAACATCCTCAACAACGGCCTGGGGATCGGCGGCAACCAGCGCTTCACCGAGGCGGACATTGTGTGCCTGCCCGTGCCCCTGTTCCACTGCTTCGGCCTGGTCCTGGGGATGATGGCGGTGCTGACCCACGGCTGTACCGCGGCCATCGTGGAATGGTTCGATCCCCTGCTGGTGCTGGCGACGATTCAAAAGGCGAAATGCACCGCGGTCTACGGTGTGCCCACCATGTTCATCGCGGAACTCAACCACCCCATGTTCAAGCTCTTCGACCTGTCGAGCCTGCGCACGGGCATCATGGCGGGCTCTCCCTGCCCCATCGAAGCCATGCGGCAGGTAATCGACTTGATGCATATGAAGGAAGTAACGATCTGCTACGGCCTCACCGAGTCCTCCCCGGTGATGACCCAGACCCGCTATGATGACGGCTTGGAGGCCAAGGTGGAGACCGTGGGCCGGGCGCTGCCCGGGGTGGAGGTAACGATCCGCGACCCGGACACCGGCGAGGAGTGCCCTGACGGGGTACACGGCGAGTTCTGCTGCAGGGGCTACAATACGATGAAGGGCTACTACAAGATGCCCGAAGCCACGGCCCAGTGCATCGACCGGAACGGCTGGCTCCACTCCGGCGACTTGGGCGTCAAGGATGAAAAGGGCTACTTCCGGGTTACAGGCCGCATTAAGGACATGATCATCCGGGGGGGCGAAAACGTGTACCCCAAGGAAATCGAAGACTTCCTCTACACCATGCCCGGGGTCAAGGATGTGCAGGTGGTGGGCATTGCCAGCAGGAAGTACGGCGAGGAGGTGGGGGCCTTTGTCATCCTCCACCCCGGGGTTACCATGAACGAAGAAGACCTGCGGGACTACTGCCGGGGCCAGATCAGCCGCTTCAAAATCCCTAAGTACGTGTTCTTTGTGGATAAATACCCTCTCACCTCCAGCGGGAAGATACAGAAGTACCTGCTCCGGGATCTGGGCTCGAAGAAGGCCCAGGAGCTGGGCATCGCCACGTGACCGCTATTCCGCGAAGACCGGCTCCAGGGCTATCGCAAGGCCGGGCAGAATGTCCACCGGCGCGGTGTCTTTTTCCTGGTAAAAGCGGGTGAGAATTTGCCCCTGTTCAAACCGGTGGGCCAGCAGGGTCTTGGACTCCGGGTCAAGCACCCAGTATTCCCTGACCCCCGCCTCCCGGTAGAGGCGGAATTTCCGGGCCATCTCCAGGGCAGTGTTCGCGGGGGAGAGTATCTCCGCAACAAAGTCCGGCGCTCCCCGGCAGCCTTCTTTTCCCCGCTTTTTTTCATCGCAGATGACGGTGATGTCCGGCTGAACTGCCGTGTCATCGCTTTCGTCCTCCGCGTAAAAGAGCCGCACGTCGAAGGGGGCGGGGTATACTTTACACGGTTTACCTGCCAGAAAGTTATAGAAATGAGCCGTCAATGCCGCCTGTACCGTTTGATGATGGGCGTTTGGAGCAGCCATCGCGTAGGCTTCCCCGTCGATTATCTCGTACCGGCCTGTTTGTTCGGGATTCCAGTCCTTGTACTCCGCGTAGGTAAACCGGCCTTCCGGTGATCCCGGCGCTTCCAGGGCGTCCGCCATGATAACTCCTTTGCCGGGGCGCGTATCCCCTTGGACAGGGCCCGGCTGTTCCAAGCATAGCGGGGAAACGGGGAATAAGGAACCGCTTAAAACCACGGAAACCACGGAAACTGCACGGAAAAGGACTTCCTTTCCGCGTCCCTTCCGTGGTTCGGTTTGCTTTAATCAGTGCTTCCCTAGCTCAAAGGCAGTTACCTCTGGCTCAGAGGCAGTTACTTCTGGTTCAAAAGTAGCTACCACTGGCTCAAAGGTAGTTACCGCTGGCTCAACAGTAGTTACTTCTGGCTCAAAGGTAGTTACCTTTGGCTCAAAAGTAGTTACTTCTGGCTCAAAGGTAGTTACCTCTGGTTCAAAAGTAGTTACCTCTGACTCAAAGGTAGTTACTTCTGGCTCAAAAGTAGTTACCTCTGGTTCAAAAGTAGCTGCCTTTGGCTCAAAAGTAGTTACCGCCGGTTCAAAAACAGTTACTTCCCGCGTGCCCGCAACCGCCGCCGTTCCAAAGCCGGGTCCGGCAGCGGTAAGCGGATACCCGTACTCCGGCAAGCCCGCCCCGCCTTCCCCCTTCCCGCCGCATATTCTTAAAAAAAGCCGTATATCTGCCGATAAAAGATTATGGGTGAAGATGACGGAACCTTCAGCCGCTTGTCTCTGGAGCTGACTCTGGAGGAGCGGGCCAATATCCTAGAGAAGTTAAAAAGCCAATCGAGCATCTCCCGCGATCCGCTCTATCAAGGCGAGGAGGAAAGTTCTACCGTTGATCTAAAGGACAGTTATACCCGCCTCCCCTGGTATAAACGCTTCTGGCTATGGCTGCTCGGCCTGTTCCGCAGCCGCAGTCCGCTCAAACTCTATGAAGACCAGGAGATGCTTGCCCTCGGCAAACAGATAGCGTTCCGCGCCCCCGGCTATTACGAGCCCCTCCGGGGACTGCTCCTGCCCGAATTCTACACCCTCCTGACCGAACTCAAAAACAGCGCCCGCTTCTTCTATACCGCGCTCGATTCCAGCGTGAACCGGGATAAAGGGGCGTTCTACGCCTTCCTGGGCTCCCTGGAGATGGGGGAAGTCCATAGACGGCTCGAAGAGGAGACGAACCCGGAAGATATTGCCGCCAACCGCCCCCGTATCTCCGAGGCCGAGCTGCGGCAGACGATCCTCCATACGACTGGGGAGATTCTCTCCACGATTTCGGACGAGGAACGGGCCTGGATGTACAACAACGCCCGCTCCCTGGCCTGCCTCAAGCAGTTGGCCTCGTTCCTCTACGACCGGATGCTCATGGCCTTTTCCGCTGACGCCGCGGCGGGGGGCATGGTCTGTTCCGCCGCGGTGATCCGCGATTCCCTCTGCGCCCTTGACAACATCCTCTACTCGCTGCGGGAAATTCCCCCCATGCCCCTGTTGGAATCACTGTTTATCTTCATCCTCCAGGAACAGAGCGGGGAACAGGGTTTTGACATCAACACCGAAATCAGCCGGCTGCTCACCAAGGCGGAAACCGCGCTGGCGGCGGTGCGGAGTTTCAACCAGACCATCCCCCTGACCCTGCTCTGCCGCTGCGTGTGCAAAGATTTAGGGCTTTCCCCCCGCGAGATGAGCGGCGGCGAGGACTGGTTCGCCGTGTACCAGGACTACTGGAAGCGGCAGGTGAACGAGCGGCTGACGGAATTCATCCTGAACCGCCGGCGGGAGGAACTGGACGAAGCTCTCCAGGATTTCTTCGGGGGGGCGGAGAGGCGGTCCCTGGCCAACGCGGAGACCGAAGCCAACCCCGAGGGCGTCCCCATGCAGGGAATATTGAGCCTTTCCTTCCTGCTCACGTTCCATACGGCGGTCTTTATGGCGGACCTCAACAAGACGCTGCGGCCCATTCTGATAGACGGCGAATTCACCAAGCGGGAGAACCGTGCGGAATTCAACGAGGCGTACAACGAACTCATCGGCCTGGAAGACACCATCGCACGGCTTGAGGGGGACCTTGCCCCTAATGCGGACCTGGGGATGCGCTACGCCCAGGCCCGTGCGGAGATCGCCTCGCCCCACGTCAAGCGGCGGAAGATTCAGATCGTGATGGACGAAGCCTCGGAACGGGCCCTGGAGATAGTGGAGCGCGTGAAACCGGCCCTGTCCAACATGGTGAATGTGCTCAAGGGGGTCGCCACCGAGGATGCCTTCGGGCCGTACGAGTCTCTGAGCAATCTTAAAGACCTGGTCAAGCAGCGGCCGGGCTTCATCGAGGCGGTGGAGGAGGCGGTTCCCAAGTTCGAGATGGCCCTCCATATCCTGGAGAGCATCGAAACCATGGAAAACAGCGAATCATGAGGCGGCAAGAAGCACGAAGGCCGGGGAAGGGGAGTCCGTATAAAGGTGTATCATGGCTGATTTGAAGGAAGCGTGGAAAGTCCGCATTGCCGGCGCCCTTAACCAGGCGGCGCGGGCTTCGGGCATTGAGTGTGCGGTAGAGGCGGGCGCGGTCATCGTAGAAATTCCCCCTAAGCCGGAAATGGGAGACATCGGGTTTCCCATGTTCAGCTTTGCCAAGACCCTGCGAAAGGCCCCGGCGCAGATAGCCCAGGCCGTGGCCGCCGCGCTGGACGCCGACGCCCGCGCCGGCGCGGGGGAAAGCGGGACGGAGGGGGTTACGGTAAGCGCCGAAGGGCCCTATGTGAATATCCGGCTGAACCGCGCCCAGACCGCCGCGTTCGTGCTGGCCCAGACAGCCGGAGAACCGGGCAAGAGCGGGGGCTTCGGGCGGCCCCGGACCCTCGCCGGTTCCCGGATCATGGTGGAATTTTCCAGTCCCAACACCAACAAGCCCCTGCATCTGGGCCACCTGCGCAACGACGCGCTGGGCGAAAGCATCTCCCGCATCCTGGCGGCCTGCGGCGCGGAAGTCCGCAAGGTCTGCATCATCAACGACCGGGGAATTCACATCTGCAAGTCCATGCTGGCCTATCAGGAATACGGCCAGGGGAAGACCCCCGAATCCGAGGGCGTGAAGAGCGACCGCTTCGTGGGAGACTGGTACGTCCGCTTCCACCGGATGAGTCAGGAGGAGGCCGGGGCGGAAGCGCGGGCCCAGGAGATGCTCCGCCGCTGGGAGGCCGGGGACCCGGAAATCACGGCGCTGTGGAAACAGATGAACGCCTGGGCCGTGGAGGGCGTCAAGGAAACCTACCGCCGCACGGGGGTTTCCTTTGATCAATACTACTTTGAAAGCCAAACCTACCTTTTGGGCAAGGACGAGGTACTCAAGGGCCTGGAACGGGGCGTTTTCCAGCGCGAAGCGGACGGTTCTATCCAGATAGACCTCTCCGAAGAGAAACTTGATAAGAAGGTGCTGATCCGCAAAGACGGCACGTCCATCTACATCACCCAGGATATCGGCACGGCGATCTACCGCCGGGGCGACTGGCCCTTTGACCGGCTGGTCTATGTGGTGGGCTCCGAACAGCAGTACCATTTCCAGGCGCTCTTTACGATTCTTGCCAAGCTGGGCTACGCCTGGGCGCGGAACCTCTATCACCTTTCTTACGGCATGGTGAATCTCCCCGACGGCAAGATGAAAAGCCGCCAGGGCACGGTGGTGGATGCCGACGGCCTTTTGGACAGTCTGCGGGACCTGGCCCTGGAGGAGATTCGGGAGAAAGAACGGGAAACGGCGGTGGGAGACGCCGGGGCCGCCGCAGAGAAAATCGCCCTGGGGGCCCTGCATTACTACCTCCTCCAGGTATCGCCCCAAAAAGACATGCTCTTTAACCCCAAAGAGTCGCTGTCCTTCAACGGCAACACCGGCCCTTACCTCCAGTACATGGGGGCCCGGATTTCGTCCATGCTGCGCAAGGAAGCGGACAGTACCGCCGCTTCGGGGACGGTCCAGCCCGGTCTGCTCACCGGAGACGCGGAGTGGGAGCTGATCAAGGCCCTGGCCTCCTATCCCGAGGCGGTGGCCGAGGCGGCCTCGTTCATGGACCCCTCGCGGCTGGCCGCCTGGCTCTACGATCTTTCCAAGTCCTTCAGCCGCTTTTACCATGACTGCCCGATCCTCCAGGCGGAAACCGCGGACCTGGCGGCCAGCAGGCTCGCCTTATGCCGGGCGGCGCTCTGGGCGCTGAGGGACGCGCTGGGGCTCATCTGCATCCCCTTCCTGGAAAGCATGTAAGGGAGGCGGGCCGGTATGATTATCGCGGTTGACGGCATCGACGGCGCGGGCAAGGGCACGCAATGCCGCCGCTTGCGCGAGGCGTTTGAGCGGGAGGGCAGGCGGGCGCGGCTCGTCTCCTTTCCGGTGTATGAGTCGTTTTTCGGTTCGATGATCGCCGAATACCTCAACGGCAAGTACGGTTCGCTCTACGAGGCTGACTCAAAACTGATTGCGCTCCTGTTTGCCATGGACCGGAAACTTTTTTTTGAGTGTAACGCTGCCTGCGCGGGGGGCAGTGAGATTCTGATCTGCGACCGCTATGTGCTGTCGAATATGGCCCATCAGGGGGTGAAGCTGGAGCCTTCCAAGCGGGGGGAGTTCTATGCGTGGCTTAAAACCCTGGAGTTCGAGGTAAACGGCATACCGCGCCCGGACCGCTCGATCATTCTTGATGTGGGAATAACGAATTCCGCCGGGAACGTGATCAAGAAGCAGCACCGGGCGTATACGGATTTGACCTTTGATCTGCACGAAAATGACCCGGCGTATTTGCAAAACACCCGCAGTCTGTTTCTGGAATTAGCCCAAATGGAAAACGCGGCGGTCATCCGCTGTGATGAAGGGGGCCGTCTCCGAAGCGAAGCGGACATTGCGGAAGAACTGTTTGCGGCTGCGGCTGCTTAAGGAACCGCTTATTAAATAAACATAGTCCACGGATTGCGCCCCTTCGGTTCGGTACGGATTTAAACCGCAGATAACACGGATGTACACAGATTAACGCTGATGCTGTTTCTATTCATCCGCGTAATCAGCGGTTCCCCTGGCAACTGTTTTTTTACCGCAGATAACGCGGAAACCTCACGGAAAAGGGCTTCTTTTCCGTGTCTTTCGTGGTTCGGTCTGCTTTAATCAGTGCTTCTCTAGGGAAGCCGGTATAGTGTTTCCCTCGCCCAACAAACGCGCCTGCCAGTTCACCGGAGCGCATGGGGGCGCGGGGTACGCTCCCCATTCCCTCCCCCTGTGATAATCGAGTATCATAGCCGAGTGCGAGCGGCTGTTGTTTGTCTCTGTCTATTCTTCTCGGCGGGCGTCCTGTTCGGGCGGGACGTGGAAATCACTGTGGTGGATGCGGATTTGGAAATTCCCCTGGAAGGGGCCCTGATCCGCTCCGGGGATGGGAAAGAGTACGTCTGCGACGAAGCGGGCGCGGCGCGGGTCAGCGTACCGGAGCGGCGGCAGATTACGCTGGAGATCGCCTATCCGGGCTACGAGAACCGGCGGCTCACCATTCCCCC
>JAITHH010000239.1 GCA_031280065.1 Treponema sp.
ACGGGTACCTGGAGGAACTGAATCATTTGGGATTGGAGCGGCGTCTGCGTATCGTGCAGACGGCGTTTAACCGGCAGTGGCTGGAATATAAGCGCACCAGGGATTGAAAATGCAATCCAGCAAGGACAGAGATTGCTGTCAAAGACTGACAGACTTTGCTGTCAAATGACTGACAGAGATTGCTGTCAAAGACTGACAGACTTTACTGTCAAAGGCTGACAGAGATTGCTGTCAAAGACTGACAGACTTTGCTGTCAAAGACTGACAGAGATTGCTGTCAAAGACTGACAGAGATTGCTGTCAAAGACTGACAGACTTTGCTGTCAAATGACTGACAGACTTTGCTGTCAAAGACTGACAGAGATTGCTGTCAAAGGCTGACAGAGATTGCTGTCAAAGACTGACAGACTTTGCTGTCAAAGACTGACAGAGATTACTGTCAAATGACTGACAGACTTTGCTGTCAAACAAGGAAGCGGAAATGCTTCCAATAAGGATTGAAAAGTCAATCCAATAAAGATTGAGAATGCAATCCAATAAGGATTGAAAGTGCAAGCAAGCAAGGAGAAAACGATGAAAATGATGAAAATGATGAAAAAAACCAAACAACTGACGGCCTTTCCGTTCACGGTGCTGGCGGCGGTCATACTGGCGGCGCTGGCCCCGGCAGGGTGTCCACAGCCGGAGGGAGATGACGGGAAACCGGCACGGACAGCCACGCCCAGGGCGGAAATCACCAGCATATCGAAAAGCCCCGGCCTGCCGCAAAAGCGCGCGGAATTCACCCTGACGAATATTCTTGACGGCGGCCAGGCCGGCGACTGGAAGGTATACGATGAAAAAACCGGCGGCACGGCGCTGGAAACGGTAAGCGCCCAATTTTCAGACCAAACCGCAACCCTCAGCCTGATAGCCGCCGGGGATGAACTTGCGGCGGGAACCTACTATGTCTCGGTAACGGAAGCGGGCAAAAGCGAAAGCGGGCGGCTTGGCCTAACCTTGACGCCCTATACGCCGGTACGCATCGGTCTTCTGACCGACCCCCACTATGCGGATATAAACCCAAACGGCAACCGGCATTTCCGGGACGCGCTTTTCAAGGTGCGGGACGCGGTTACGTATTTCAACACGCAGCCGCTTGATTTTATTGCCGAACTGGGGGATTTGAAAGACAAACACGCAACCGATGCCCTGTTGACCACGGGTTATCTGGGTACCATTGAAGGGGAACTGCGAAAGGCCAATGTCGAAGTCGCCCATGTGCTGGGGAACCACGATATGGATATGCTTTCCAAAGCCCAGTTTTTGTCGCATATCACGAACCTTCCCGGTGCCGTTTACCCGGATAACGCCGTGGACAAGTCATATTATTCCTTTGTGCTGCGGGGAATCAAATTTATTGTGCTGGATGCCTGTTTCACCAAAAACAACGATCCATATAAAGGCGATGCCGCCGGTACAAACTATACCTACAAGGAAGCGAGAGTCCCGCCCAAAGAACAGCACTGGCTCAAAATGGAACTTGCCAGCCACTATCCGGTGATAATTCTGGCGCATCAGTTGTTGGATTTCTGGAATAAACCCGCCGCAGACCCGGACACGGTGGTGCTTAACGCCGCCGAAGTGGTACAGATACTGGAAGATTCGGGCAAGGTCGCGGCAGTTTTTCAGGGACATCATCATGCGGGGCATTATTCAACGCGGAACGGTATACACTATGTTACCCTCAAAGGAATGGTTGAGGGACCGTATCCGTCCAGCACGAGTTATGCGGTGGCGACAATAGACGCTTCACTCAATATCACCTGGGATGGGTTCGGCAATGAGCCGGACAGGACTTTAGCGCACCCCGCACCCGAGGGAAGTACTGATTAAAGCAAACCGAACCACGGAAGACATCTGCCTGCCGCAGGCAGGCGAAAGTGACGCGAAAAAGAAGCCCTTTTCCGTGAGATTTCCGTGTCATTTGCGGTAAGGGGGGTATCTGGCGCCGGAAGCGGAACACCCATCTAAAGCCGTTTTCCCCCGGTACTAGCCAAACGCCTGGATTACCCGCTACGATAAGCCCATGTACGAATACAAAACCAAGGGAACCTGTTCGACCAAGATCAGTTTCGATATTCAGGACGGGGCTGTCCGGGATGTGGTCTTTACCAACGGCTGCCAAGGCAATCTCAAAACCATCGGGCTGCTGGTGGAGGGGATGAACGCCGGGGAGCTGGTCTCCCGCCTCAAAGGGATTCAGTGCGGACAAAGGCGGACTTCCTGCGCGGATCAGTTGGCCCGGGCTGTGGAAGAACGCATCGGGCATCAAGCGCCCTAAGCGGAGGACGGAGAACATGCAATACCGCATAGACAAAAAATCGGGCAACCGGCTGTCCGCGCTGGGATTCGGCTGTATGCGCTTCCCCAGGACGCTGGGGGTCATCGACATGCAGAAGACCGAATTCCTCATCATGGAGGCCATCCAGGGGGGGATCAATTACTTCGATACTGCCTACATCTACACGGGCAGCGAGGAGGCCCTGGGGACTATTCTCGAAAAGAACCGGGTCCGGGACAAGGTCTACATCGCCACGAAACTCCCCCTGGTGTACTGCAAGGGCCCGGCGGACTTCGACAAGTTCTTCAACAAAGAGCTGGAGCGCCTTAAAACTGATTACATCGACTACTACCTGATGCACATGATCACGGACCAGCAGCAGTGGGAGCAATTCCGCGCCTGGGGTATCGAGGATTGGCTGGCCCGGAAACGGGAGAGCGGCCAGATACGGCTGACCGGTTTTTCCTTCCACGGACGCCAGAACGAATTTCTTGCCGTGGTGGAGCAGTACCCCTGGGACTTTACCCAGATTCAGTACAACTATTCGGACGAGAATTTCCAGGCCGGGGTCAAGGGACTCAAAAAAGCGGCGGCCCTGGGGCTGGGGGTGATAATCATGGAACCCCTGCTCGGGGGCAAGCTGGCCACCGGGCTTCCGCCACGGGCGCAGGAGCTCTTCCGCGCAGCCAACCCCGCGCTGTCTCCCGCGGCTTGGGGGCTGCGCTGGGTATGGAATCAGCCGGAAGTTACCATGCTCCTTTCGGGGATGAATGACCCCCGGCAGCTTGAGGAAAACATCCTGCTGGCGGAGACCGCGCTTCCCGGCTCGGTGAGCGCGGAGGAACTGGACGTGTACCGCCGGGTGATGGAGGTGGTGAACAGCTCCTACCGTATCCGCTGTACGGGCTGCAACTACTGTATGCCCTGTCCTAAGGGGGTGAATATTCCCGGCTGTTTCGGCGCGTACAACAGTTCTTTTGCGATGGGTTTTGTACAGGGGATGCAGCAGTACGCTACCAGTACGGGTTTTACCTCGGAGCGGAGCAGCGGCCCTGGTCATTGCGTCAAGTGCGGGAAGTGCGAGGGGCACTGTCCGCAGCATCTTCCGATCATCAAGAATCTGGCGCTGGTTCGGAAGCGGATGGAGCCGCTGCCGGTTCGTCTGGTGATTGCGCTGGTGCGGCTCTTCCTGGGGCGGGGCAAGAAGAAAAAAAATTAGGGGGGCGCGAACCTTCGGTTCGATGGCCCCCGACCGCGCCCTGCTCAGGCTAAAGCCTTCGCGCATTTGGGCTAATAGGGGGGTATTACGTGCGCTACGGCGGGCCGCATTACCAGGTCAACGACCTGCGGTCGCGGTTGTTTGCCGGGGGTGGAGCCCCCCTGCTTATGGAGGTATCGCCCTATGGACAGTTCCCGGTATTCCTTTGTCGTGGTCGACGACGAGCCCGAAATTCGGGAGGGTATACGGGACGCCATTCCCTGGGAACAGTTGGGATTCTCCTTTGCCGGGGCCTGCGCCAATGGCTTTGAGGCCCTTGAACTGGCGGAGCGGACCCGGATTGACGCGGCGCTCATCGACATCAACATGCCCTTCATGGACGGCCTTACTTTCGCGGAACGGCTTGCGGAAATTTCCCCATCGACGAAGGCGCTCATCATCACCGGCTATGATGACATTGCCCATGTCCGCCGGGCCCTGCGCCTCCAGGTCTACGATTACATGGTCAAGCCCGTTACGCCGGGGGAACTCCGCGCCGCCCTGGAAAAACTGCGGGCCGCGCTGGATGCGGAACGTGCGGAACAGCTCAACCTGGAGGCGATCAAGCAGCGTCTGGCGGAAAGCATCCCCCTTTTGCGGGAACGGTTTCTGGCTAATCTCGTTTCCGGCAAGTTATCAATAGAAGGAACATTAGGCGAACAGCGGATTGGGGAACGGATCGCCTATTTTGAGCTGCCCCTGCCTGCGGAGGCTGCGGCATACCAGTGCCTGGCCTTGGATTTTGTGCGGCGGCGGGAAGGCGAGGACTTTGATCTGGATGTTCTTGCCCAGCGGGGCATACTGGAGCGGGCGTGGGGCGCCGGATCAGCGGACGCCCCTGGAATGCCGCCGGCGGTATGCTTCCAGGATCAGGATGAACGTCCCGCGCTGATCGTTTGGGAAACGGGGGACGCTTCCGGGGGAGACGGCCCTGGACGCCTGTACCGCGCCGCGCTCAAGGCGGCGGAACGCCTGTACCGGAGTCTGGAACCGCTGGGAGACACGGTGGTAGGCGTGGGGGAGCCGGTGGAGAGTCTGGCGCGGTTAAACGAGTCCTACCGTTCCGCGATAGACGCCCTGAGCGCGGCGGCTCTGCGGGGAAAGCGCGGGGTGGCGGCCTACCGGGAAGTGCTGGGACCGGGCGGGAGCGGGGGAAAGGCCGCCGGGAGCCTTGCGGCATGGGAAAAGCGGATTGTATGGGCGCTCAAGACCGGGGACCGGGAGGGCGCTTTGGGGCTGATTGACCGCATGGCCCATTCGCTGAAAGACATTCCCCTGAGCGCGGAGGAGTACCGGGTCAAGTTTTCGCTGCTCCTGGCGGCGCTCATGCGCTGCTGCGAGGAGTTGGAGATACCCTTGGAGGCGGTATTTCCGGCAAACGCCCGGTTTCAGGCGGGCTGTTTTCTCGACTCCAACCCCTTTGAGGAGATAGCCAGGCTCAAGAGTCTGGACGCGGCGCGGCTCTGGTTTTCCGCGCTGGTGGAGGGGATCACGGGCTTCACCTCGGCGCGGCAGGAGAATTTCGCCAAGGTTAAGGTGCGAGAGGCCCTGGACTATCTGGAATCCCACTATGCGGACCCGAACCTGTCCCTCCAGAGCCTCTGCAAGAAGCTGGCCATCAGCGCAAGCTACTTCAGCGCGAACCTGAAGCGTTATCACTCGAAGACCTTTGTGGAAGAACTCACCGGGATACGGCTCACCAAGGCGATGGAACTCCTGCGGACGACGGATCTTTTGACCTACCAGATCGCTGAACGGATTGGCTACCGGGATTCCCACTACTTCTCCCTCTGCTTCCGCAAGTTCACGGGGCTTACCACCACCGAATACCGGAACCGGGCAGCGGGAGGCTCGGACGGGAGGTCCGGCCCATGAGGACCGGGCGCTTCCAAAGTATTCAGGTAAGCCTGGCCATTGCGTTTACCGCCCTCTCGCTTACCCTCAGCGTGGGCGCCGTCCTCATCGCCTTCACCGTAACCGAGGAAACCGCCCGGATCGCTTCCCGGCGCTACACCGGGCAGTTAGTTCGGCAGATCGCCCGGCATATCGAGTCCTACATCGGCTACATGGATTCCATTTCCGCGCTGATTCAGGCTGACAGCGGGGTGCGGGAATACCTGAACACCGCAGCAGCAGCCTCTGGGAGCGGGCTTGAGCCGTTTGCCGCATCTGCCCGCCCGGCGCTCAAGGTGCTGCGGGACCTCCGGCACGATATTTCCTTTATCGGCATCTATAGTCCTGCGGGCGGCTGGCTCACTGCGGACCCGGAGGACGCGCTCAACCCCTTTGCCGCGCCTGAAAAGCAGGGGTGGTACGCCGCCGCAAAGGAGGCGGACGGCGCGGCGGCGGTGTCCTCCTCGCATGTACAGCATATTATCAAAGACCGCTACCCCTGGGTCATCTCCCTCTCGCGGGAAATCGCCGGCGGGGAAGCAGGGAAAGGCGGCGGCGTCCTCCTGGTGGACCTCAACTTCCGTATCATCGACCGGATATGCGGCTCCCTGCGGCTGGGAGGGCGGGGCTATGTGTTCATCGTTGACCGGAACGGCGACATTGTGTACCACCCCCAGCAGCAGCTCCTCTATGGGGGACTAAAAAGCGAGAGCATCCGCCGGATCATGGAAGCGATAGAAGCGGAGGAAACCTACTTTCCCGGAGAAAGCGGAAATCAGGATAAATTGTACAGTATGGAAACCATGTACTCCACCGGCTGGAAGGTGGTAGGGGTCAACTACCGGGGAGAACTGGTGGAGAACCGCGGTTCTATCAGGCGGAATTACGCCCTCTGGGGCCTGGTGTTCCTCCTGGCGTCCATGCTGATCTCCATATTCCTCTCCAGCCGTCTCTCCAAGCCTATCAGGGAACTGCGCCGCTCTATGAGCGCCGTGGAGCAGGGCAATTTTGATGTTGCCGCCGCGGTCCGTCCGTCAAACGAGATTGGTGAGCTGGGCAGAGGTTTCAACCTCATGGTGGGGGAGATAAAGAAACTGCTCAAGCGGATCACCCTTGAACAGGAACAGAAGCGCAAGAGCGAGCTGAACGCGCTGCAAATGCAGATCAATCCGCACTTTCTCTACAATACTCTGGACTCGGTGATCTGGATGGCGGAGCGGGGCAAACAGGCGGAAGTCATCGCCATGAGTTCCGCCCTGGCACGGCTGTTCCGGCTGAGTATCAGCAAGGGAAAGGAGATCATCGATGTGGCGTCGGAGATTGAGCATGTGAAGAACTACCTGACCATCCAGAAGATACGCTACCAGGACCGGCTGGACTACCGCATCCAGGTAGCGGAGGAGATACTGGAATTCAAAATCGTCAAGATCATCCTTCAGCCCCTGGTGGAGAACGCCATCTACCACGGCATCAAAAACAGTTCAGGCGCGGGAACGGTGGTCATCTCCGGTTTCCGCACTGAAAGGGGAATGGACCTCGTCGTGCGGGACGACGGGGCCGGTATGGATGTCGAAACGCTGGAACGGGTGCGGCGGCGGCTCGCCGGGAAGGATACGCCGGAGGGAGCCGCTGACGGGGATGACGCGAGGCCCGGCGGCGGTCTGGGAATCCGCAATGTGGATGAGCGGATCAAACTTTACTTTGGGCCGGACTACGGCTTGGAATTTGAAAGCCGGGAGCATGAGGGCGCGGCGGTCTTCGTCCATCTTCCGGCTATCCGTTAGAGCCTGTTCAAAATCTGGAATTTTGGCGTTGCAAGCGCCAAAATTCTACCTTGCAGGCTCCAAAAGAGCCCGAAAATCGGGATTTTTGCGGTCTATTGACCGTAAAAATCCACAATTTGAACAGGCTCTAAGGAGGCGTTATGCGGCGCGTCAGGGCTTTCATGGTTCCCGCTGTTTTGGGACTCATCCTCGCGGCGGGGAGCCTGATCATTCTTTTCTTTACCCGCGCCCCCGCCCGGCAGGGTATCCGGGTAACGGCGGTGATCAAGGCTATCATCAACGACTCGGAGTTTTGGGAAGTGGTCAAGACCGGTATGCGGGCTGCGGCGGACGACTTCGGCGTGGCGCTGGACATTCAGGGTCCCTGGGCGGAAAGCGATGTTGATGGACAGATTCAAATTGTGGAAGAAATTCTGGCGAATAATCCGCCCCAGGCGCTGATCCTGGCGGCCTCTGATTATGTCCGTCTGGCGCCCCTGGTGGAACGCGCCGCCGCGTCAGGGATTCGGGTGATCGCCCTGGATTCGGGGGTGGACAGTTCCCGGCCCCTGGCCCTGGTGGCTACCAACAACCGGGAAGCTGGGGAAAAGGCCGCCGCCCGGATGCTGGCCCTCTGGGAGGCGCGGGGTGTCCCGCCGGAGAACCGTCAGGCGGCGATCATCAATCATGTCCGGGGGGCCTCAACCGCGATGGAACGGGAGGCGGGGGTTCGGGAGGTTTTATATGCCGGCAATGGCGCTTCCGTGGCAGGCTCCTGGTTTACCGACAACTTTGAGCAGAACGCCTATGCGATTACGGTACAGCTTCTTTCGGACTATCCTCATTTGGCGGGCATCCTGGCGATGAACGAGGTTTCTACCGTTGGCGCTGCCAAGGCTTTGAAGGATCAGGGGCGCGGGGGGGACATTCCCCTGGTAGGCTTCGACAGTTCCCTTACGGAGATCAAGTTCATCGAGGAGGGGATCATTGCGGCAACGGTGATACAGAAGCCCTTCAACATGGGCTATCTGGCGGTGCGGGCGGCCCGGGACGCGGCGGAAAACAAGGTTCTGCCGGAGTTTATCGACACAGGCTCGGTGCTGATTGACGCGGGGAATCTCTATGATCCGCAGAACGAGAAACTCCTTTTCCCCTTCATTGAATGACGGCTTGTGTATATGTTCTTCTATACTTACCTTATGGAGGCTGCTATGAAACGGACGTATGCGTTCATCATGTTACTTACCGGTTTTTGCGCCGCTTTTTGCGCCGCTTTTTGCGCCGCTGCTTTTATGGGCTGCGCGAAAAAGAACCGCGCGGTAGAAAATACCGGCGGTACAATCACGGTTATGGCAGCGATATTTCCGCCGTATGACTTTGTCCGCGCCATTGCCGGGGAGAGGGCGCGGCTTTCAATGCTGCTGCCTCCGGGGGCGGAGAGCCATTCGTTTGAGCCCTCTCCAAGGGATATTATCGCCATTCAAAACAGCGATGTTTTTATATATACCGGCGGTGAGTCTGATGAATGGGTGCGGCGGATTCTTTCTTCGATGGATACCAGCAGCATGACTGTTCTTGCGCTCATTGATTCGGTTGACGCGGTAGAAGAAGAAATCGTGGAGGGTATGGAGGCGGAAGATGAAGCGGAAGAAGCGGTCTATGACGAGCATATCTGGACTTCGCCGAAAAACGCGAAACGCATGGTACGGACAATCGCGGACGCGCTTGGTGAAAAAGACGGTGTCAACGCGGAATTCTACCGCCTGAACGCGGAAGCGTATCTTACGCAGCTCGATGAGCTGGACAGGGCGTTTGCGGAAGCGGTGAAAAGCGGGAAGCGGAAAACCATCGTTTTTGCGGATCGTTTTCCTTTCCGTTATTTTGCGGACGCTTATGGGCTTTCTTACTTTGCCGCTTTTCCCGGCTGCTCCACGGAAACTGAGCCGAGCGCGGCGGCAGCGGCGTTTTTGATCGATAAGGTTAAGGCGGAAAAGATTCCGGCGGTGTTTTACATTGAATTTTCCAACGAAAAAATGGCGGATGCGGTAAGCGAGGCGTCAGGCGCCAAGAAACTGCTGTTTCATTCGGCGCACAACGTTACCAAGCGGGATTTTGAGGCCGGGGTGAGCTATTTGGATATTATGCGCATGAATGTGGAACGCCTGCGTGAAGCATTAGAATGAAGGATACGGGCGGATGGGGGCCATAGAATAACCGTTTCCGTTTTCGTTATACTCAACTCTTGAAGGGAAAACGAGGTTTGAGATGCATGAATTTGTGATAACCGCTACCCGCTCGATGACCGGTTACGCCTCGCGGGTGGCTGACCATTTGGCGAAGGTTTTGAAGGTATCGCCGTATTCCTCC
>JAITHH010000258.1 GCA_031280065.1 Treponema sp.
TTGACCTCGTCCACCGCTTTGAGGGCGTCCTTCTCGTTTTCGACGGTGGTTTTGGCCTCAAAGACCGGGAATCCCCGCTTGGCGCAGGCTGCGGCCAAGGCGCTCCGGCGGGTTTCCGACAGGGTTAGGGGAAAACAGTCCCTTGATACGGCGATAAGCCCCAAGGTAACTTCAGGTATGTTCTGGTTCATGGTATTGCTCCTTTTATAGGAATGAATTGCTCCTATTGTGGGCGCGCCCGCCGGGCTTGTCAAGCTCGGCCAAGGGATGCAGCCGTGTCTCCGCTTTACGAGCCGCCTCCCTTTACAGGGACTTCCAGTTAATTCCCGCCAGGAGCGCTCACCAGGCACAGCCATTCCGCTTCGGCTGCTAATTCGTCCCCCACGTAGGCTTTGCCCGCCTGCTTGATCATCTTGGCTGAAATCCGCAGGTTGGTGATCTCCGACCGGACCTCTTCGCCGGGCCGGACCTGGCGGCGGAATTTCACCTTGTCCACCGAAGCCAGAAAGAAGAGGGCGTCCCCTCCCAGAGTTCCCCGCTTCCGCAGGCCCGCACCGCCTGACTGGGCCATGGTTTCCACCAGGATCACCCCTGGCACCACCGGATACTGGGGAAAGTGGCCTTGGAAGAAAAACGCATCCTCCCGGAAAACATGACGGGCCACGATCCGGTCTTCCCCGGCTTCCGCAATCTCATCCACGAAGAGGAACGGACTGCGGTGGGGGAGCAGAGCCTCGATTTCGCGCTGATCAGCCATAAACAATCCCCCTAGGCGTACTTTTTGAACACCGCTACGCCGTTATGCCCCCCAAAGCCCATAGAACCGGAGGCCGCCGCGCTGATCTCACCGTACTGAACCTTATTGGGCACATAATCCAGATCGCAGGCCGGGTCAGGGGCGTCCAGGTTGATCGTGGGAGGATAGAATCCCTCACTGATCGCCAGAACCGAGGCGATGGCCTCAAGGCCCCCGGAACCGGCGACGCAGTGGCCGGTCATGCTTTTGATGCTGGAGACCTTCATCTTATAGGCATGATCCCCAAAGGCGTACTTGATCGACCTGGTCTCCGTGGGATCGTTGATCTCCGTGGAGGTTCCGTGGGCATTGTAGTACTGCACCTCTTCCGGCCTCAGCCCCGCGTCTTCCAGGGCTAGTTTGATGGCCCTGCCGCAGCCTTCGCCGCTTGGGTCCGGCGCCGTGATATGGTAGGCGTCCGCGCCCCCGCCATAGCCGGCCAGTTCCGCGAAGATACGGGCGTTCCGGGCCTTGGCGTGTTCTTCGCTTTCCAGGATGAGGATACCGGCCCCTTCTCCCAGGACAAAGCCGTCCCGTCCCGCATCAAAGGGCCGGCTTGCCCGCTCAGGATCGTCGTTATGGCTGGCGGACAGGGCCTTGAGCATCGAGAAGGCGCCGATAGAAAAGGTAAGGACGCAAGCCTCAGCGCCCCCGGAGATCACCACGTCGCAGCGGCCCGCACGGATCAGGTCCAGGGCCTGGCCCAGGGCGTCGGTGCCGGAAGCGCAGGCGGTTACCTGGGTAAAGGCCGGCCCTTTTGTACCAAAGAGCATGGAGATATTCCCCGCGCCCTCGTTGCTGATCATCATGGGAATCGTGAGGGGGAGCATCCGCCGGGGCCCGGACTCGATGAGCTTGGCGTGGGAGGCCATGGCGATTTCAAAGCCGCCGATACCGTTCCCCAGGACGATGCCCGTGCGCAGGGGATCGCTGGTTACCCGCCTCAAGGTCCCCCCGTCTTCGCCCCCGGCGGGGACGGTCTGCAAAAGCTCCGCCTGCCCCAGGGCCTGCGCCGCCGCGGCAGCCGCAAACTGGGTAAAGCGGGCCATTTTCCGGGCATCCTTTTTATCCATCCAGCCGGAGGGGTCAAAGTCCTTCACCTCTCCGGCGATCTTGACATCGAAATTCGCCGTATCAAAGGCGGCGATTCTCCCGATACCGCTTTTTCCCGCCTTGAGGGCTTCCTTGAAGGCTTCTACCGAATTACCGATGGGGGAAATCGCCCCCATCCCGGTTATGACAACCTTTTTCTTCATCATTTCCTCCGAAAAATTTAACAAAACATACCGCCGTCTACGGCGAGTACCTGTCCGGTAATATACGCGGCCCCGTCCGAGGCCAGAAACAGCGCCGCTTGGGCAATATCCTCCGGGGTTCCGGCCCGCTTGAGGGGGATGTGCTCCAACAGGGCCGTCCGGGCCGCTTCGCTCATGGCCCCGGTCATGTCCGAGGTGATAAAGCCCGGCGCGATGGCGTTGATCCGCACACCCCGGCTTGCTACCTCCTGGGCCAGGCTCTTGGTGAGTCCGATGAGCCCCGCCTTGCTGGCCGCGTAGTTAGCCTGACCGCCGTTCCCGTGAATCCCCACCACGCTGGACATATTGATGATCGCCCCGGCTTTTCGGCGGATCATATCCCGCCCCACCGTCCGGGCCACGAGGAAGGCCGCCGTCAGGTTGACGTCCAGCACCTTCTGAAAATCCGCCAGGCTCATCCTAAAAGAAAGATTGTCCCTGGTGATTCCCGCGTTGTTCACCAGGATGTCAAAGCCGCCGGCCTCTTTCAGGGAGGCTTCGATGAGCGGTTCTATTGCGGCCAGATCACCCAGGTCCGCGCTGATCCAGTGAAATTTTCCCGCCGCCTTGGAGAGGCGCTCTTCCATATCCGGCGGTTCTTTGGTTCCCAGGCCCCATACTTCGGCGCCTTCGGCGAGAAACCGGTCCGCCACCGCCCGGCCAATGCCCCGTGATGCTCCGGTGACGAGGGCTTTCTTGTCTGTTAATGTCATAACTGCTCCTTATCGTATCATAGTCTGTGCGGGGGTTCCACCCCCGGCAAATAACCGCGCCCGCAGGGCGTTGACCCAGATAATGCGGCCCGCCGTAGCGCACGTAATGCCCCATATTATCCCAGATGCGCGAAGGCTTTAGCCTGAGCAGGGCGCGGCAAACAACCGCCGGGGGGCCATCGAACCGCAGGTTCGCAGCCCCCCGGTCCCCCCATCCGCCTTTTATAGGGCTTCTATGTCTTTGAGGGTCCCTGCGGGGTATATTGGAAGACTGCTCCCCGAATCTTTCCAGAGGCCCTGCAATACCTTGCCGGGGCCCGCCTC
>JAITHH010000272.1 GCA_031280065.1 Treponema sp.
GGAAATCATTTACAATAATCTCAGACATTTTCATTTACCTATAACTCTACCAGGGATCAGAAAAAAGTCAAGCGGTGACGGAAGCCTTTTTTCCGGACGATTGAAGCGCCGCACATAACCGCGCCGTATTATAGGTATGGACCCGCAAATCCCCTTTACCGATCCTGAACCCGGACAGTCCGCGGAACAGAACGCCCCTGGAAGCGCCCCCCGCCATCTCTTCGACCGTGCCTTTAAGCGCGCCATGCGCCTCTCATCGCCCGCCGTCATCCGCTTCATCAACGGCACGTTCGGAACCAGCCACCCCCTCACCGCCAAGGTTGAATACCTCTCAACCGAACACATCACCGGCAGCCTCGCCCAATCCATCAGCGACATGCTGATCCGCGTCGGCCAGGACAAGTACCTGTCCGAAGCCCAGATAGACGATGACGGGGACATGGCGTTCAGAATATGGAACTACAGCTACCTGGAAGGACTGCGGACAAGAACCACCGAAGGACACATAACCGGGATAAAACTGGTTCCCGCCATCGTCATCTACCTTGAACCGGGCCCATCCACCCCGGATACCTTATCGGTCCGTATAACCGGGATGGACGGCACGGCGCATACGTTCACCTATCCCACGCTGAAACTGCTGGACTATACCGTAGAAGAGCTTGAAGAACATAACCTGAGCATCCTGCTGCCCTTTTACCTGCTAAAGCTGCGGAAGCGCATCCAGGCGGCGCGGACTACGGAAAAGCGCCAGGCCCTGGCCGGGCAGATGAAGGACCTGGTGGAACAACTGACTGCCGCGGTAGAGCGGGGTGAGCGGAACGGGACGCTGGACAAGTATGACATGAGAACCCTGATAGCGCTGATGGGAAAACTGTATGATAATCTGTATAAAGGCTATCCCGAATTTGAGGAGGCACATGAGATGGTAGACGATCTGGTAGACGGAATGCTGGTGACGGCAGTTGATGAAGCTGAACTGCGGGGCGAAGCGCGGGGAATAGCCTTGGGCGAAGCCAGGGTAAGGCAGATGCTCGATCTGTTGAAGAGCGGCAAACCCCCGGAGGAAATCCTCAAACTCTATGGCGATGCCGTGTCTGGGAGTTGGGCAGCTAGCGGCAGGCGGGCGGATTAACGCGGATTTCCGGTAACAAAACCCTTCTTATCCGTGAAAATCTGTGTTAATCCGCGGACCCTTTTGATAATGCCGAATCGACCCTGGGGTTCGCAATCAGCGTTGCCCTAAAGCTGCTTGTTCAAGCAGCAGTTCTTGTACTTTTTGCCGCTGCCGCAGGGACAGGGATCGTTTCTGCCTGCCCGCTTCGGCGGCGGCATGACCGGGCCGTCATCCTCTTCGCGGTAATCGTCATCATCACTGCCATATTCATCGTAGTCATCGTAGTCATCATCCAAGCTATCATCGTAATCATCGCCGAGATCATCTTCATCGGACCGTTCTTCAAACCAGCGCCACTTTTCCAGTTCCGCGACCGCATCGTCAATGTGCTCGTCCCTTGCCGTATGTTCAGGGTTGTTGAATTCACCCGCAAAATCCCCATACTCGCCGCAGAAGGAATCGTCAATACGGTCTTGATCGTAAAGGGTCTTTATATCATCCAGCAGTTCGGTAAAGCGCTGTTCCTTAGCGCAGTCTGCAATATGGCTCAATACAATTATGTCCGCCCCAGAGGGCTTGCCCGTATACACCTCGCGGATAAGCCGCCGCAGAAAATTCACCGCAGTCTCCCGGCTGATGCGTCCGTCAAAAAAGAGCGTCCCCCAGGCAAAGAGCGCCAAGCCCCGTGACCATTCCGATACTGAACGGTCTTCTATGAGCCGGGGCAGGAGCGATGCGTCCCCATTATAGGTGTCCCGCAGGACCGTCCCGTAATGCTCAAACAGGAAATCCCCCCAAAGCCGGTCCACCACAGGTTCAGCGTAGGAGATAAGCCGGATCAGCCTGGGATAGGCTGCGGGCTCCCGCGCCTGGGCCAGGAGAAAGGCCGCCGGAATGTGCGCTTCTTCGGTTCCGTCCCAATCCGTATCTATCACGCCGATCAGCTTATCGAGGACTTCGAGAAGCTGGGGGATAAAGCGGTCTTTGTACCGCAGTATCTCACGGCAGGCGCGTTTGGCCCACAAATTGTGGCTGTTGAGCAGGGAAATAATCTGTCCGTCTGAAAATCCAGTCAATAGGAACTCCTTTTTGCCGGAAATGCGGGCGGTTACAAACCACTGTCTGCAACTTAAGAAGGTTAAGGGGGGCACGCCCCCCCTCGCTCCAAAGCCTGCGGCTTTTCCGCTACCCCCCATGCGGGGCTGGACGCTGCGCCAGCTCGCGTCCGAGTACCCCCGCAACGCCCCCGCCAAGTAAACACGCCCGCCGGGCGTTGAGCTGGAGTATGCGGCACGGCGTAGCCCTCGTTATACCCCAGTTTGCCGGAAATGCGGGGCTGCTTTAGCAGCCCCAGCGGGCGGCCGGGGGGTTTTACACTCCCCCCCGGTCCCCCCATTCGCCTCTTCTTGGCATTAAAGCGAATTGCGCTTGATCCAGTCAATGATCTCGCCAATCTCGCCAAAAACAAGGCCGGTAACGGTGTCCGCACAGCCGTAGTAAATGGCAATCCTGCCGGTGTCCCCATCCACCAGGGCCGCGCAGGGGAAGGTAACGTTGGGCACGTCCCCGGCAAGCTCGTACAGTTCACGAGGATTGATGATATAAGGCCGGCTGCGGGCGATCACCTTCCAGGGCTTTTCCAGGTCCAGCAGCGCCGCGCCGAAGGAGTACACAAAGCCGTTACAACTGGTCAGTACGCCGTGGTAAAAGAGGAGCCAGCCCTCGGTGGTCTCGATGGGGCAGGGCCCCGCGCCGATCTTGGTACTCTGCCAGGCGCTGTCCGAACTCCGGGGCGACATAACGTGCCGGTGTCTGCCCCAGTAAATCAGATCGGGACTTTCGGAATAGAAAATATCGCCGAAGGGGGTATGCCCTGAATCGCTGGGGCGGCTTAACATGGCGTAGTTTTTGCCGATCCTCCGGGGGAAGAGCGCCCCGTTGCGGTTATAGACCATCATGGGGTTTTCCATCTGGTAGAACGTTTCAAAGTCAAAGGTGTAGCCCATGCCCAGACTCGCGCCGTGGTAGCCGTTGCACCAGATCACGTACCAGCGATCTTCCACGAACACCACACGGGGATCGTACTTGTACTCCGAGTCAGGGAGTTCGGGATCGGTTTTGACGAACTGGATCGGGTCATCGCCAATGTTCCAGGACACGCCGTCCGCGCTCTTACCCGCGTGGATATTCATGCGGCGGGACGTGTCGTCGCAGCGGAACACCCCGGCGAATCCGCCCTTAAAGGGAACTACCGCGCTGTTGAAGATACTGTTTGACCGGAGCGTCAGATCACGGGGTATCACGGGGTTTTTCGAGTAGCGCCACATCAGTTCTTTGGCCGGATCGCTGGCAGCGGGCCGCGCTTCCCAGGGAATGTTCGGCAGGTTGCTGCCGTTTACGATATACTTGTTCATATTGTCCTCCTATTTGACGCTCTTGGCGTCGTTGATCAGGGCGTTCCAGGATTGGGACGCCGGTTATCAAGTCCGTTGATGAAGCCATAGTACTTCGCGTTAGGATCGCGGTCAATGGGCGCAGAGCCAAGCCCTCCGGGAGGTCTGGGGGGACGAGTTCCCCCAGCGGGGTGTGGGGGCAGCGCCCCCAGAGCATTCCCTGCGGGACAAAAAACATTCCCGCTGAGTCAAAAAACATTCCCGTCGGTCCAAAAAACATTCCCCCGGTGTCAAAAAACATTCCCCCAAAAACAGGGGGAACACCGCGTCAGCGTCCCCGCTTCCCATTCGCCCGATACTTGAAACGCCCGAACCGTCCCGGTACTCTTGCAGGGAGAGGTTTTCATGATCGTCATACTTTCCAAAGGCGTCTCCGCCCATGATAAAGAAGTGATCCGCTCCTTTTTACGCGATCAGGGATTCAGCATCCGGGAACAGTCCCTGGGGGATGACCAGATCATCGGCGCTTCCGGCAAAGGGACGGCGGATACCCGCGAACTGAGCCTGCTCCCCGGAGTCGAGCGCGTGGCGGCGACCTCCAAGCCCTACGAACTGGCCTCGCGGGAGACCCGCAGCGAAGATACCATCATAACTGTGGGGCCCGTGCGGATCGGCGGCTCCCGTATCTCCATCATCGCCGGCCCCTGCGCCGTGGAAAGCCGGGAGCAGATACTGGAAACCGCCGGGCGGGTCCGCGAGTCGGGGGCAGTGATCCTCCGGGGAGGGGCCTTTAAGCCCCGTACCAGCCCTTACGCCTTCCAGGGCCTGGGGATGCAGGGCCTGGAGTACATGAAGGCCGCCGGGGAGGCGATGGGTATGCCCATCGTAACCGAAGTCGTGTCCCCGGAATTGGCCCTCCAAATGCGCGATCTTACCGATATGTTCCAGATCGGGGCGCGTAATATGCAGAATTTCGAGCTTTTGAAGAAGGCAGGGGCATTGGGAAAGCCGGTGCTCCTCAAGCGGGGCCCCTCAGCGACTATCGAGGAATGGCTGCTTTCGGCTGAATACCTCCTGGCTTCGGGCGCGCGGGATGTGGCCCTCTGCGAGCGGGGAATCCGCACCTTCGAGACCTACACGCGGAACACCCTGGACATATCCGCTATTCCGGTGGTCAAAGCCCTGTCTCACCTGCCGGTGATCGTGGACCCCAGCCATGCGGTGGGGATTCGGGCCAAGGTGGGGCCCGCAGCCCTGGCCGCTATCGCCGCGGGCGCTGACGGCCTGACCGTAGAAGTGCATCCCCGGCCCGATCAGGCCCTCTCCGACGGCCCGCAATCCCTTTACCCGGAGCAGTTTGAACGGCTCATGCGGGACATCGAGGCGCTGGCCCCCGTGGTGGGCAAAGAACTCCTCCGCACTCCCCGTCCGGGAACCTCTCCGCGCCGGGGGAACGGCGGTCTTAGTCTGGAATCCCCCGCCGGGCGGCGCGTAATTCAGCAGACGGCGATTCAGCCAACGGCGATTCAGCCAACAGCGGCTTCAGAGCCGGCGGCTTTGGAGCCGGTGATCGCCTTCTCCGGGGAAAGCGGCGCTTACGCCGAACAAGCCCTGATGCGGGCCTTTGGGGAGGACGCCCCCCGGCGCTCCTGTCCCGGCTTTAGCGCGGTATTCGACGCGGT
>JAITHH010000316.1 GCA_031280065.1 Treponema sp.
CATGCCTGTGCAGAAGGGGGCCAGCGCGTCCCTGATGTACTCCTGGTCCCCGCCGTGGCCCG
This sequence comes from Treponema sp., assembly GCA_031280065.1. The sequence goes on from JAITHH010000316.1 coordinate 63, forward strand.
CCTGTTCAAGCCGGGCGGCCTCTTCGGACTCCATGGCCGCGCCGATGATCGCAGCCGCGCTTTTCAGGGCATGAACGGTGATGATAAACCGCTCCATGCTCAAGGGAGGGGCTGCGGGCGCTTCCCCGGCATAGTCAGGGCTGGTCTTCAACAGGGCCAGCCGTTCCCTGGTATCCCGGCAGAAGCTGGCCAGCACCTGCCGGTAGCCCGCCTCGGTGCCGCCGGTCATCAGGATGCCCCGCTGTACATCCAAGCCGGGGATGATCAGGGACAATCCGCCCCCGGGACGCTCCTGCTGCTGGAAGCTCTTCGGTTTTTCCCACTTTTCCCGCTTGATCCACTTGACCAGGACCGCATCCAGCTTGGTGATCTCGATGGGTTTGGCCAAATAATCGTTAAAGCCCTTTTGCAGGAACATCTCCCGCATCCCCGCCATGGCGTTAGCGGTCAGGGCCGCGATGGGCAGGTTCTGGTAGTCCCCTCCCAGGGCGCGGATAGCCGCGGCAGCCTCGATGCCGTCCATTTCGGGCATCATGTGATCCATGAACACCAGATCGTAGTCCCGGCGCTTCACCAGCTCGATGGACTCCGCCCCGCTCAGACACGAGTCCACCGCCATACCGTAAGGGGCCAGGAGTCCCTCGGCCACCTTGAGATTCGTGCCAATGTCGTCCACCACCAGCACCCGTGCGGACGGCGCGGAGAACTTCACCACCGAAAGGCCCCCGCCCGCCTCGAAATAATCACGGGCGTCGGGCACATCGTTGAGCACATTGGCAATGGACAGGGTCTGCGCCGGAATGGACAGAAAGCGGGCGTTTGGAATGTTCGCCTCGTTCCCCTGCTCGATCATCAGGGCGAGTCCGGGCTTCCGCTCCAGTTTGGCCAGGGCCGGCTGAATATCTTTGTACAGGCCGTAGCCGCAGAACACGTAGAACCACGGTTCCCGCTCCAGCGCCTCCATGAAGGCCCGCGGGCCTATCGCCCTCCGGTGGGGCACCTTGAGATTGGCCAGGGACCAGCTTACCGAACCGGCGTATACATTCCGCCGCTCGTAGATCAGCACCCGCTTGGTCTCCGCCCGCTCCACCTGGGCAAAGGGCATGGAGGACACCACGCGCTGGGGAATCACGGCGGTAAACGAGGAACCCTCGCCGTAAACGCTGGAGAGCGTGAGATTGCCGCCCATGGCCATGCACAGCCGCCGGGTGATAGCCAGCCCCAGCCCGGCGCCCTCGATGTTTTTGTTCCGCTGAAGGTCAACTTGGGAGAATTCCGCAAAGAGTTTCGCCTGATCCGCCTCCTGAATACCGATTCCGCTGTCGGCCACGGTGAACTTGAGGCATATCCGCCCGCCCGCGTCCAGCCCCTCCGCGCCGCCCCCGGCCGCCGGGAGCGCTTCCCCCGTAATGGTCAGGCTGATAAACCCCCGGCTGGTGTACTTGACCGCGTTTCCCAAAAGGTTGAGAAGCGCCTGCCGCAGCCGCGCCTCGTCCCCCAGCAGGCTGTTGGGCAGGGCCGCGTCCACGTTGGTAAAGAACCGGACGGGCTTTTCCGTGATCCGTATCCTGATGATGTTGACCACGTCGTTGACCAGCGAGGCTAAGAGGTAGGGCGCGTCTACGATCTCCAGCTTCCCCGCCTCGATCTTGGAGAAATCGAGGATGTCATTGATGATCGACAGGAGGTTGGCCCCCGCCTGCTTGATGCTCCGGGCGTACTCCCTCGCGTCAGGGGGCAGGGATTCACGGAGGATCAGCTCGGACATGCCCACAATGGCGTTCATGGGGGTGCGTATCTCGTGGCTCATGCTGGCGAGGAAGCGGCTTTTTGCCATGTTGGCGCTGGCGTTCTGAATCGCCTGCCTGCGGAACAGCACGATGTTCAGCGCGCCGCTGCCGATAACCGCGATCAGCATGGTAATCTGCGCGATGATAAGCGCCCGCCCGTGTTCCTGCTGGGACGTGATGGGCTCGTCATCCAGGTCAACCTCGGCAATACAGTAGAGATCGCCGCGCTCATCGAACATCGGGAAGAAGGCGTAGAGCCGCCCCCGCCAGTCCGGGTGGTACTGGCCCAGATCGCTGACCGACGGGACGCCGGCCAGCGCCTGCCGCGACAGGTCCTCCAGGGGGTAGTAATCCTTGAACGAAGCCCAGGCTGCCGGGTTAAGCTCGCTGTCGATGATGAAGTTGAAGCGCCCGTCCCCGTTATCCCGCCAATAGCAGGCGTAGAGCACATTGTAGCGCCGGGTGAAGTCCTCCATCCGCGCCTTTAAGGACAGATAAGCGGGGGAGCCGGTATCTTCCTCCCCCCGGAACCGCTGAAGTTCCTCCACGGAGGTCAAACGGCTCAGGGCCTGGGCCACGGCGAGGATGTGGTTCTGGGTCGCCTCGGCGCTGAGGGCGATGCTCCGCCGCATCAGGCTGTCCGTTTCTAAGAAGAGCAGAAGCACCAGGATGGACAAGAAGAAGAAGACCCATACCCGGATGTTCGATTTGATAAAATCCTTCATGCGCCTTTATACATGACCGGCCAGGAACGCCGCGTCCGACTCGCTAAACGGCCTGCCGTAGAGATATTCAAACAGGAAGCGCAGGTCCTCCGGCTGGACATCGAGGAATCTGCAGCCGCAGTACGTCATGATGCTGTCCTTGTACTGCCGCACGATCCGCGCGGAGCAGGAAACGGTCCGGTCCGGCACGGTGAGCGTCACGGTAAGTTCCTTATCCGTCCCCAGCGCTTCGGCCAGCGGGCCGAGAGGGTATGCGAACAGGATTCCCGACACGCTGATGTCGATGATCTTCCCCTCAAAGGGCTTGTTGCCGATATGCCCGCTTTCAAAATAGCCGTTTTCCTTAAAGGAGAAGGCCAAAACGCTGGCGAATTGATAAAACGTCTCCAGCACGTCATAGGTAAAGGGCTTTTTCCCCTCCTGGCTGCTCCAGGCGTAGAGGTAGCCGATCACATAGCCCTGGAACAGGATGGGAATGTAGACTTCTGAGCAGATATGGGCCGCTTTCTTGGCGTCCAGATACGTGCTGATGGCTTCGTCAAGCTGTTCCGGCTCGATTCCGGTGCTTTCCATAAAGCGGCGGAAGGTCTCCGCGGTGATGAGCCGTTTCTTGGGGAAGGGATCGCCTTCGGGGATCGCCTCCAAAACCGAAGGCAGGAGCAGAATTCTCCCGGTTTCGGCGAGGAGCCGCTCTTCCGTGGTCGAGGGCTGAACCTTCTGGAACAGCACCATCTTATAGCCGTCGGTAAATCCTTTGAGCCATGCGGCGATCTGGGCGAGCAGGCCGGATAAATTCTTGATGTCCACGCGCTTGATCAGCTCGTCAAGGTTCTCCATGTCTATATCTTCGAATTCACTGATCTTGGGGTAGGACAGGATGTAGCCGCCGCCTGAGACTTCAAACCGCGCCCGGAGATCGGCGGTGGCCGGCACCCGCGAATAGGAGCGCTCCAAATCTTTATAGAGGAATTCCGGCTCCTCGGTTACGATATGGGTGTCTTTAACCGAAATGATTTCCACGGAGAACTTGAGCATCATCCCCCGGATGTCAAAAGACAGTTCGAGCTTTCTGCGGGGGTACAGGCCCGCTATCTGCTCCTGGGCGTTGAGGTGCACTTCGCCTTTGATGGGTTTTTCCAGGGTCAAGGTATACATGGTCCGGTTCCGCAGATAGATCAGCGGCAGTTGTTCGTCATACAGCGCCTTAAGAAAGAAGTCCTTTTCAATGCGTTTAATCGTCTTCGCCATTGTCTTTTCCCTACTGTCCAGCCTCAGGGCAACGCTGATTAAATTGACTCTAATCAGCGTTGCCCTAGTATTTTTCTCGTTTTCCTGCGGAAAACTGCGAAAAATGACACTAAAGCAGCACTGATTTATTCCCGGTTGAATAAATCAGTGCTTCCCTAGCAGTTTGTTGCGCTTCGCGCTTAAATCGGTACAAAGTGCCGAAAAAACCTATAAGTGCAACAGGCTCCCAGGGGAGCAAAAAGAGGGTAACGCTGGCGCGGACCGAGGTCATGCGAACCAGCGCCGCCCTAAAATATCGAAGGGGAAATACATGGCAATGGATGAGGTTTTCGAGAAGTTACGGCTCTTGCAGGATATTC
>JAITHH010000028.1 GCA_031280065.1 Treponema sp.
ATGGAGGGACATTATGAGCGCAGGCCAGCAAAAACAAGGTCAGATCAAGGGGTCTGAAGCGGCGATTGAGAAGCGTTTGATAGGGGTCGCGGTCCCCGTGGGGGCCCTGCGCGGGGCCAAAAGTACCGGCGTGGGGGAATTCCCCGATCTGGCGGAATTTGCGGCCCTCTGCAAACAGCTCCATATCGGGCTTATCCAGCTTCTGCCGGTGAACGATACCGGCTACGAGAGTTCCCCCTACAGCGCCCTCACTGCCTTTGCCCTTCATCCCCTGTACCTCAGAATCAGCGATCTGCCGGAGTTGAGCCAGCCGGGAGGCGCTCAGTTTGCCGCAAAGATCGAGGCTATGGGTAAACAGTTCGAGCGGGAACAGCGCTTCTCCTTCTGGCGGGTTACCCGCGCCAAGATGGAAATTCTGCGGGAAATATACGCCGCCAACCAGGACGATATCGCCAACAGAGCGGAGCAGGGGCCGCTGGCGGGCTGGATTGAGAAAAATCCCTGGGTCAAAGAGTACGCCGTGTACCGGCGGATCAAAACGATCAACGAGGAGAGGAGTTGGAAGGACTGGCCCAGTTACCGGAACGTCAGCACGGCGGAGATAAAGGCCCTTTGGGAGGACGGGAAACTCCGGGGTGAGCACCTCTTCTGGGCGTGGCTCCAGGAAGCGCTGGACGCGCAATTCAGCAAAGCCGCTGCTGCGGTGGCCGCAGAAGGCATCATCCTGGAGGGGGATATTCCCATTTTGATGTGCGATGATTCCCACGATGTCTGGGCGCACCCGGAATACTTCCATCTGAATCTGTCTGCGGGCGCTCCGCCGGATATGTACAGCCCCGACGGGCAGCGCTGGGGGTTTCCCACCTACAACTGGGAAGCCCAGGCCAAGGACGATTACGCTTTCTGGCGGAAGCGGCTTAAAGCGGCGGAAAAGTATTACCGGGCTTACCGCATCGACCACATTCTCGGCTTCTTCCGTATCTGGGCCTCCCCAATGGAGGACAACACCTCGACCTTGGGCCGGTATATCCCCTATGTTTCTATCACCCAGAAGGACCTCAAGGGCTTGGGCTTTGATTCCGCCCGGATACGCTGGGTGTCCCAGCCGCATATTCCCACCGGCGAAGTCTGGGAAGCCCTGCGGAGGAATTGGGGCGGAAGCTGCCGGGAAGAGGATGTCGTGACTGAAGCGGGGCGGGTTTTCAGCCTGGTACTTGACCGGATCGGCAATGAGGAGCTGTGGCTCTTTAAGCCGTCCATCCGGGGGGAGAAGGACATTGACGCCCTGGGCCTGCATCCCGCCGCCCGCGCCTATCTGACCCAAACCTGGCGCGACCGGGTTTTCCTGGAGTACGAGCCCGGCGTCTTTTCGCCCTTGTGGTACTATAACCATTCCCGCGCCTATGCTTCCCTGGCGGAAGACGAAAAGGCCAGCCTGGAGGCGTTGCTCAAGAAGCGGAAGATCGCCTCGGAGAAGATATGGGAGGTTCAGGGGCTTAAACTGCTCACCATGCTGCTTTCCGCGTCATCCATGCTGCCCTGCGCTGAAGACCTGGGGGCTGTGCCGGACTGTGTTCCCAAGACGCTTACCAAGCTCAAGATATTCGGTCTGCGGGTTGTGCGCTGGTTCCGGGAATGGGAGCGGGAGGGCTCGCCCTATGTTTCCTTTGACGAGTACCCGGAGACGAGCGTGTGTACTCCTGCTGTGCATGATAGTTCCACGGTACGGGAATGGTGGGAACGGGAGGCCGATCAGGAGCTCTTCTGCGGGTTTATCGGCGTTCCCTCGCTGCCAAAGATATACAATCCTGGTACGGCGAAGATCATCCTGTACAAGACCGCTTCCGCGGCTTCCCGGTTCCGGGTGTTCCAGATTCAGGACCTGCTGCACTTCTCCCCCAGGTGGTATGCGGATGATCCCGCGTCAGAGCGAATCAATGTGCCGGGAACGCTCAACGATTTTAACTGGGGCTACCGCATCCCCGCGCCCATAGCGGAAATCGCCGGGGACACGGACTTGGCGCAGGCGGTTCAGAACTTGGCGGTTGTAGAGCCCGCCCAAAAGAAGAAAAAAACCTCCAAGTAAACCTAAAACATCTGGCGAATGGGGAGGCCGGGGGGCGCGCTCCGTGCGTTAGGCCCTCAGTTCTAACACCATATCTTTGAGTTCCATGGACTTGCGGAGCAGGTTCTTCAAGGCATCGTCCACCCGGCGGATAAGCGCGCTGTTACGGGAGGCGATGCCGTTCACGTCATCGACCAGGGACATTACCGACTTGCTCGACGCCGACTGCTGTTTCGCCGCCGCTGCAATGGACTGAACCTGGAGCATCACCTCCCGCACGATGGTCTGGGCTTCCATAAGGGATGACGCGGTTTTGCGGGAGAGCGCCGTTACCCGCGAGATCGAAGAAACCGCGTCTCCCATGCCGGTAATATTGACCCCCGTGAGCTTCTGCATTTCCAGGATTGAGCTTTCAACCTCATGGGCGGCGGCCCTGGTCTTCTCTGACAGCTTGCGCACTTCCCCGGCGACGACGGCAAAACCCTTGCCTGCTTCGCCGGCGTGGGCCGCCTCGATGGATGCGTTCATGGCCAAGAGGTTTATCTGATCCGCAATGTCGGTGATCACGTTCATGATGCTGCCGATGTTGTTCGACTGTTCCCCCAGCTTGTTGATATTCTCGGTGAGATTCCCGGTCAGGGCGTGCAGATTCTCCATCGCCTTACCGGACTGATCGGCCATGTGTACCCCGGCCTCGACCTTCGTATGGGAGTCTTCGGCCTGGGATGCCGCAGTGTTGGCGCTGCCGGTGATCTGGAGCACCCCGGAGCTGAGGTTCTCAATGGCCGAAAGAATTTCACCGATACGGGCGGTTTGGGTATCGCCGCCGGCCTTCACCTCGTCGGCGCTGCGGGACACGCCGCTGACCGTATCCTCCACTTCCTGGGCGGCCTGTTCAACCTGAACGGCGATGGCAAGAATCTTCGCCGCGGTTTTGCGGGCCTCTTCCGCCTGAGCGCGGGCCTGGCTCTCCTGGGCCTGAACACCGGCAAAACTCCGCTGCAAGGTCTGGGCCATCCCCAGGAACGAGGTCTCCAGCGCCGAAATCTCATCCCGGCCCGATACGGTAAAAGACTGGTCCAGCTTGCCCGCGGCCAGGGCTTCCGCCGCCTTGATAGTGGCCTTGAGGGGCCTGGTGATGGAGCGGAGGGTAAAGACGCACAGGGGCGTGAGGATAAGGAGAAGCGCCGCCGCGATCAGGCTGATGATAAGCGTCATGCGCCGCCGCAGGCTTTGGTTTTGCTGGCCGCCGATTGCCGCGCTGGTCGTTTCGATATTATCGATGTAGATGCCGGTGGAAATCCATATATCGGTGCCGGGGATGAATTCAACATAGGCGAGTTTAGGGGCATTCTCCATGGACGGGGGCTTGGGGAAGACAAAGGAGACAAAGCCGCCGCCCCGCTTGGCGTTCTCGTAGAGTTCCCGCACATAGTAGACGCCGTTCACATCGGCGGTATTGCCCAGGTCTTCCCCTTCCCGCTGGGGCAGGGTGGGGTGCATGAATATCACCGTCCCGGTATAGGTGTAGTAATAGCCTGACCGGTCCTCTTCGAAGCGGTAATCCTGGATATAGGACTTGATTATGTCGTGCTGTTCCTGGCGTCCGCTGACCCCGGTCAGGGCTTTTCCCAGGGCTGCCGCCATGGTTTGCGTCCCCAGTTTGATTTTCTCCTGCTGGCCGGTGAGCATAACGTCCTTGGCTGCCTGGAGGCCGGTGTTAAGGACATTCCGTGCGGTGAAATAAACCACGCCGGTAAGAACCGCGATAGCGGCTAAGAGTATGAAATTAATGAGGAGAATGCGGGTTCTGATCGAGATATTCCGTAACATCTTGCGGACTCCTGGAGTAGTTGTATAGGGCGTTTTTAAGTATATACGATTGTTTTAAGAACGCAAGGCGGGGTGCGGGGGTAGTAAAGAGGAAGAATGAGCGCATAGCCTTCTCCTCATTCCCCCTCTTTCCTCTCCGGGCCAGAGGCCCGGTTCATGGCTTACAGTTTCTCTATTGCGTCAAACGGAAGGCCGGTGTCCTCGGCAATATCTGCCAATAACCAGCCCCTGGCTTTCATCTTCCGGGCTATTTCCAGCCGCGCCTGATCGTAGCCGAGGGTCCTGCCTTTAGCGAGACCTATTGCTTCCCCCGCATCCCGGGCGGCGTCCATGCCGGAACGGTAGTCCATTGCCGCCTTCTCCCGGAATAACTGCTTCGCCCACTGCTCCTCATCACGGCTTACCCGTCTCAATACCGTCTCAACGCTCATAATCCCGCTCTCCTTCCGGCATAACTC
>JAITHH010000003.1 GCA_031280065.1 Treponema sp.
CGGCCCTCAACATCCTGTTTCGGGCCTCCGGGCGTCTCCGCAACACCGCGGCGCATCCGTGTGCCGCAACAGCGCTCCATCAAAACGCTTGCACGTTTTGTCCCCGCCCAGTAAACGCGCCCGCAGGGCGTTGAGGCAGCGTTATGCGGCACGGCGTAGCGCTCGTAATACCCCCTATTAGCCCACATGCGCGAAGGCTTTAGCCTGAGCGGTGCGCGGCCCAGTAAACGCGCCCGCAGGGCGTTGAGGCAGTGTTATGCGGCCCGGCGTAGCGCACATAATGCCCCATGCTCTCACCTATGCGCGAAGGCTTTAGCCTGAGCAGGGCACGGCCCAGTAAACGCGCCCGCAGGGCGTTGAGGCAGCGTTATGCGGCACGGCGTAGCGCTCGTAATACCCCCTATTAGCCCACATGCGCGAAGGCTTTAGCCTGAGCGGTGCGCGCCCAACAGCCGCGCCCGCAGGGCGTTGACCCAGCGCAGCACGGCACAGCGCTCGCAATACCCCCCATTAGCACACATACGCGAGCGGGAATGTTTTTTGTTCCAGCGGGAATGTTTTTTGACTCAGCGGGAATGTTTTTTGCCCCAGCGGGAATGTTTTTTGTCCCAGCGGGAATGTTTTTTGACTCAGCGGGAATGTTTTTTGTTCCAGCGGGAATGTTTTTTGTTCCAGTGGGAATGTTTTTTGACTCAACGGGAATGTCTTTTGATCGCCCCCGCAGGGCGTTGACCCAGTAATGCGGCACGGCGTAGCGCTCGTAATCCCCATACAGCCCCCTCTGCGGGGGGCCCAGGCCCCCCGGTCCCCCCTTACCACTCCCCCACAAAGCGGATCTCCGGCTCCAGCGTTATCCCAAGAGCGGCGCGGACCCTCGCAGCCACCGTATCAGTCAAAGCCCGGATGTCCCCGGCACAGGCGTTTCCCCGGTTGATGATGATGTTCCCATGCCATTCCGCCACCGCAGCCCCCCCCAGGGACAAACCCCGCAGCCCCAGCTCGTCGATGATCCGGCCCGTGGGCTTTCCCCACGCGCGGTTGTTCTTAAAAACCGAACCCGCCGAAGGAAAGCGGTAGTGCCCCTTGGCCTCCCGGTCCTGGCGGTGAGCCGCCATTTCCCCGCGGATCGCCTCCGTCCGGCCCCCGCTCAGGACAAAGCGCGCGCCGAGGATCAGGACATCCCGCTCTTGGAACGGGCTTTTCTTATAGGAAAAATCTTCCGGCGCACAAGGTACGGCGATCCGGTTTCCCGTTTCGTCGAGAATTTCCGCGGCGGTCAGACAGTCCGCTATCGAGCGCCCGTAGCAGCGGGCATTCATCCATACCGCGCCGCCAATGGACCCGGGCATCCCCGCGAGGAATTCAAGCCCCGAAAGACCGGCTTCGGCGGCGGCTTCCAGGGCCGCGTCTACCGGCGTTCCCGCAAGAAAAAAGACGTTTGGGGGCTCCATCGAACCGCAGGTTCGCTCCCGCTCCCCCAAGCCCCCCGGAAAGAAGCCCGTCCAGCCCCCCGTGTCAAGGACAACGCCCCGGATACCCCGGTCAGCCACGACGATGTTCGCGCCCGCGCCCAGGATAAAGACCGGGACGCCCCCGGAGCGGGCCGCGCCCAGCAAAGCGGAGGCGTATTCGGGGAAGCCCTCGCGCCGGGGACGGACCCAGCAGTCCGCCGGGCCCCCGGCCCGGAAGGTCGTGTGGGCCGCCATAGGCTCGTCATAGCGGACTTCCCCCTGGAAACCGGACGCCGTATTGATTTTTTCGATGAATTTGCATAAGGTTGTTTTCATATAATACAACGATTATAACGGTTTTAGCTGTAACGGTTTCAATACGGAGGTTCCATGCCGCTCACCTTATTCAATACCCTCGGACGAAAAATAGAACCCTTCGAGCCGCTGCGGGCCGGGAAGGCGGGCTTCTACGGCTGCGGCCCCACCGTGTACAACTACGCCCACATTGGCAATCTCCGGGCCTACGTTACCCACGACCTCCTCGCCCGGACGCTCCGGCGCCTGGGGTACGAAGTATGCCACGTAATGAATATCACCGACGTGGGGCACCTGACCGGGGACGACGACAGCGGCGATGACAAGATGGTCAAGAGCGCCGGGGAGCGGGGCAAGAGCGTCCTGGAGGTGGCGGAATTCTATACCCGCGCCTTCTTCACCGACACGGACCGGCTGAATATCCTGCGGCCTGATGTGGTGTGCAAGGCCACCGGGCATATCGGCGATATGATTGACCTGATCCGGCGGATCGAGGCTGCGGGCTTTACCTATTCAGCGGGCGGGAATCTGTACTTCGACATCTCCCGCTTCCCCCGCTATGGAGCGCTTGCCCTCCTGCGGCCCGATGATTCCCCGGTCAGAAACCGTACCGGGATTGACGGAAACAAGCGGAACCAGGGGGATTTTGTGCTGTGGTTTACCAAGAGCAAGTTCGAGAACCAGGCCCTCACCTGGGACAGTCCCTGGGGCCGGGGCTATCCGGGCTGGCACATCGAATGTTCCGCCATGAGCATCAAATACCTGGGCGAACAGTTCGACATTCACGCCGGGGGAATCGACCACGTGCCGATTCACCACACCAACGAGATCGCCCAAAGCGAAGCCGCCACCGGCAAACATCCCTGGGTCAGATACTGGGTGCACAACGAATTCCTGGTGATGGACAAGGGTAAAATGTCCAAGTCCTCCGGGGAATTCCTCACCTTGCAGCGACTGATAGACGCGGGCTATGACCCCCTGGACTACCGCTATTTCCTCTTGGGCGCACACTACCGCAGCCAGGTGCAATTCTCTTTCGAGGCCCTGGACGGCGCGCGGAACGCCCGGAAATCCCTGCGGGACCGGATACGCGCACTGGCGGCGCAGGCGGGGAATACGCGGGGAACTATCGAAGGCAAAGCGGCTGAATACCGGGAGGATTTTAACCGGGCCCTGGAAGATGATCTGGCGAGCCCCCGTGCGCTGGCGGCGCTCTGGGGCCTCTTGCGGGACCGGGACATCGCCCCGGCCCTGGCGCTGGCCGCGGCGCTGGACATGGACGGGGCGCTGGGCCTGGGCATCCTGGAGATGGCAGGCGGGGAGGATGAAGACAGCGGCGGGCGGGAAGAAATCGAAGCCCTGATAGCCCGGCGGGCGGCGGCGAAACAGGCGCGGGACTTTGCCGGGGCCGATGCCATAAGGGATTCCCTGAAAGCGCGGGGGATCATCCTGGAGGACGGGAAAGCCGGAACCTCCTGGCGCCGGCTCTGAGACGCGGGCCCGGACTGTAACGATTAAGGAAAAAAATTGTTTTCAACGGTAGGCGGTGCTTCGATAGTGGAGGGAGGGGAAGAATCATTTAGGCATCTGTACGAGCGGGTGTTTCCGGTGCTGTTCCGGGTGGCGTACCGGATCGCCCGCAGTGAAGAGGCGGCGGAAGACCTGTGCCAGGAAGCGTTTTTCCGCCTCTACGAAAAGCAGATGGTCTTCCCCACCCCGGAGGAAGCGAAGTACTGGCTTATCCGCGTGGTCAAGAACGCCGCGCTCAACTATGCGAAGCGCAAAGACCGCGAACGGAAAGCCTACCAGCGGGCGTTCCGCGAGGACGTCAGAGTTGAGGAGTCGGGTGAAGGGGTCCTGGTACGGGAAGAATCCCGCAAGACCATTAAGGAAGCCTTGGACCGCCTGCCCGATAATTTGCGTATTGTGCTTATATTAAAAGAATATGGCGAGCTTAACTACAAAGAAATTGGCCGCGCCTTGGGAATCAGCGAAGGCGCTGTCAAGGTTCGTGTATTCAGGGCCCGGGAACGTTTAGCCGGGTTTTTGCCGAAGGATGGTTTGTATGTGTCCTGATCGTCAAATTCTATCCGTATATGTTGATGAGGAACTCCCCTCCCCGTGGAAAGAAAAGATGGCGGCTCATCTGGCGGGCTGCGCTTCGTGCAGGACCTGTCTGGATCAGTACCGGCAGGTCTCCCTGTACTTGAACGCCACCGCCGGTCCCCCTCCTGATGAGTACGCCGCGCAGGAGCGGGTCTGGGCCAGGCTCCGCGCCTGGCGGCAGAGCAGGAAGGCGGCCCCGCTCTGGAGCCGTTCTATCACCCTCCCGCTGCCCGCGGCGGCGGTTGCCGCGGCCCTGCTGGCGGTCTCGCTGGGCTTTGCCTGGTTCGGGCGGGATCAGCGGGGAACGCCCGGCCTCCCGGAGCCTTCCCTGGCAAACGCCGGCATCGACCTGGACAGTCCGGGGATGCTGCCGGCTGCGGACATGGACGGCATCCTCCAGTACCTGGGCCGGGAAGAGGCCGGAGACATCATGGTGATCCGCCTGCCGGAAAGCAAGAGTTTTACCAGCGTCGGAGAACCGGCGGTCATCCGCGCCGCTGATTATTCCAGGAGACGCCAAAGCCCATGACCTGCCCCCGGTTTCACCGCGCCGCCTTGTTCGGGAGCCTCTTGTTCATGGCCTCGGCAGCCGCTTCCCAGGAGCCTTCCCTGGAGGAACTGCTGCCGGCCCTCAAAGACCGGGCGGTCGTACTGGATATTGTCAGCAGTGTCGTGGAAGAGAACCAGGAAGTCGTCTGGAATTCAGCCAATTCCAAGGTAACTATCCCTGGAAGGCCCGTGGGCATTAAACTCGTGGGGGCTAATGTCGTGGTGGCGGTTCAGTTTACCCCCTACCGCGTAAGAAACGGACGCATTATCCTGGTGGCCCAGGGGCAGATATGGATCGATATTCCCGGCAAGGGCGTTCACTACCAAACCACCATCGAGACGATACCGCTGGAATTCGGCGAACCGGTGTATTTCTTTCCCTTGGGCTCTGATGAATCGCCCCCGGATAGGGCCCGCATTGAAATTCAGGTGGCGCTGCACCCCTATGAGACCGAAGCGTTCAATGAAGAGTGAAGCGATGGCGCCGCACGGGGGCGTTTGGCTCAAGCGCTGCCGCAACGCGGGGCTGACCCTCTGCGCTTTGCTGCTTGCGGGCGCGTGCGAGTCGAAAATTCCATACGTCAGTTCCATCTCCCCCCGCGGCGGCGTCATGGGAGACGTCATTACCATCTATGGCGGTCATTTTGGCCGCGAGCGGAACGAATCGTACATCACCATCGGGGGAATTACCCCCACCTCATCCGCCTACCTCGAATGGGATGACGCCCGCATCGTCTTCAAAACGCCGGAATTGGGCGAATCAGGACTCATCTACATCCACCGGGGGGATAAACGGAGCAACGCCGCGCTCTTCGCAAACCAAGCTGTTATCCCGGCGCGGCCAGGGGAAACCGAACCCGGCATAGAACCCCGGATACTCGCGGTACGGGGAAGCCCCGCCTCCATCGGCCAGGCAATAACCATCACCGGGCGGAACTTCGGCGCGTCCCGGGAAGAAGGCGGCGTGTTCTTTACCTGGGACGTGGAGCCTCCCCTCTCCGCCCCGGCGGAAAGCCAGGGGCCCTTCCTGGTGGAAGTGTCCGGGCGGGACTTCGGCTATGAGCTGTGGAGCGAGCGGGAGATACGGGTCAGGGTTCCCGACGGCGCGGCAAGCGGGTCCATCGAAGTGCGGACCTCCCGTGGTGAGCGCAGTTCCGAGCTGTTTGAAATCGCCCCAAAGCCGGGAACCAAGTCCTACCGGGACAAACGCAGCTACGCGATCTCCTACGGGGTGGATGTCCGGGTAGAGGAAGCGTCTTCCGCCAATACCCTCTACCTCTGGGCGCCTCTGCCAGCGGATTCCGCGTCCCAGCGGACGGCGGAATGCCTGAGCCGGAACCGGGAACCCTTTTTTGACAACCACCGGGGAACCTCCCTGTTCAAACTGACCGATCTGACGCCGGGCCGGAACGCGGCAATCGTCCTCTCCTACCTGGTGGAGGTCTACGCGGTGGAGACCGCCGTCAAGAGCCAGCAGATCAAGGCGGGCAGCCGCACCTCCCCCCTGGAAACCGCCTGCACGCAGCCCTCGCCGCTCATCCCCTCGAATGATCCGGCGGTGGTCAAACAGGCCGCCGCCATCGTTGGCCGGGAGCAGAACCCCTACAGCAAGGCCCAGCGGATATACCAATGGCTCATTACCGAGGGGGGAATTCAGGCTGAATCGCTCCCGGATGTTCCCGGCGGCGCGGGCACGGTTCAAGAGGCCCTGGAAAAACGGCGGGCGGACCCCTATCTGGCCGCGCTGCTCTTCTGTTCCCTGGCCAGGGCAGCGGGGGTCCCGGCGATTCCCGTGGCGGGCGTGCTGGTAGACAAACCTTCCACCACGCGGCGGCACTACTGGGCGGAATTCTGGCTGGAGGGATTCGGCTGGGTTCCGGCGGACCCCGCATTGGGCGCGGGCGCGGCTCCGCCATCCTTCGCGCTGCGGCCTGACGCGCAGAGCTACTACTTCGGCAATCTGGACAACCAGCGGATCGCCTTTTCGCGGGATCAGACCGTCCTCTCTCCCATGGACCCGAGGGGGCGAACGGCGGGCAGGAGCCGGGAATACGCCCTGCAAAACCTCTGGGAAGAGGCGGCGGGAGGGCTTGAGTCCTATTCTTCCCTCTGGAGTGATGTTACTATTACCGGCATATACGCGCAGTAGGAGGAGTAGCATGGTTACGGTTATTTCGCTGGGAGGTTCGATTGTGGCTCCCGAAGGGGTTGATGAGTCCTTTTTAAGGGGTTTCACGGGCCTGATCCGGGAGCTGCTTGAGGCTGATGAGCAGCGGCGGTTTATCTTGGTGTGCGGCGGGGGCGGACCGGCGCGGGCTTGGCAGAAAGCCTACCGTGCGGTCGCGGGCGGCGGCGCGGATGAGCAGGCGGACTGGATCGGGGTGATGGCGACGCGGCTGAACGCCCAACTGGTGAAGGCGGTGATGGGCGAGTGGTGCACCGGGGATGTGGTAACGGACCCGACTCAGGCGGGGCCTTTGGCGGGCCGGGTTTTGGCGGCGGCGGGCTGGAAGCCGGGTTTTTCCTCCGACTATGATGCGGTGCTTTTGGCGGAGCGGTTCCGCGCTGACGCGGTGATCAATCTTTCCAACATTGAACGGGTATATACAGCCGATCCCCGGCTTGATCCTGAGGCCAAGCCCATTGACGCGATTTCCTGGGCGGATTTCCGCGCCTTGGTGGGGGATGAATGGACGCCGGGGAAGAACGCGCCCTTTGATCCGGTGGCGAGCCGTCATGCGGCCAAGATAGGGCTGCGGGTGATTTGCGCTGCCGGAAAGAATCTGGATAATTTGAAGAAGCTCCTATCGGGCGAACCCTTTATAGGCACGGTCATTGGTTAACCGGGGGGACCGGGGGGCCTGGGCCCCCCGGCCAGGGGTGCGGGGGTGGAACCCCCGCATAAAAGAAAGGGAAACAGTATATGCTGATACAATGTCAAGACGCCGCGTTCGGCTACGATGGACATATCGCCGTTGACGGGCTGAACTTTTCGCTGGAAAAGGGCGATTACCTCTGCGTGGCTGGCGAAAACGGTTCCGGCAAGAGTACGCTGCTGCGGGGGATGCTGGGGCTCATCGCCCCGCTGCGGGGGAGCGTCATCCGGGGGGAAGGGGCGCGGGGGACGGAGACGGGCTATCTTCCCCAGGAGGCCGCCGTGAAAAAAGATTTTCCCGCGGGGGTGTATGAAATCGTCCTGTCGGGCATGGCCGCCAAGATGGGGCTGCGGCCCTTCTACACCCTCCCGGAAAAGGAGCGGGCCGAGGAAGCCATGCGGAGCATGGGGGTCGCGGACCTGCGGCGGCGCTGTTTCCGGGAACTGTCCGGGGGGCAGCGCCGGAGGGCGCTTATCGCACGGGCCCTGTGCGCCTGCCGGGGCCTGCTGGCGCTGGACGAACCGTCCGCGGGCCTGGACCCGGGGGCGCAGGCTGAACTGTATGAAATGCTCCTGCGGCTCAACCGTGAGCAGGGGCTTACCATTGTCATGGTTTCCCATGACATACCTGCCGCGGGCAAATACGCGGGGAAAATTCTGCACGTCAAAAACAGACAGTGTTTCTTTGGCGCGTCAGTTGATTATTTTAACTCTGAAATAGGAAAACGGTTTTTACATAAAGAGGAGGGCTGAAATGGCGGATGCTGTTTTTTCCATTTTTTCCACGCTGCGGGAAATGTTTTCGTACGCTTTTCTGCTGCGGGCCGTCATTGTCGGGGCGCTGGTATCGCTGTGCGCCGCGCTGTTGGGGGTCAGTCTGGTGCTCAAGCGCTATTCGATGATCGGCGACGGGCTCTCCCATGTGGGCTTCGGCTCGCTGGCGCTGGCCACGGCGCTGAACCTGGCGCCGCTGGCAGTAGCCATACCGGTCGCCATCGGCACGGCGTTTCTGCTGCTGCGCCTGGGCGAAAAGAGCTTGATAAAGGGGGATGCCGCCATCGCCATTGTTTCGACCGGTTCTCTGGCATTGGGCGTGGTGATCATCTCCCAGACTACCGGCATGAATACCGACGTGTGCAACTATTTGTTCGGCAGTATCCTTGCGATGACCAAACAGGATGTGTACCTGAGCGCGGCCCTGTCGATCATCGTGTTTGCCATGTTCATTCTGTTTTACCATAAAATATTCGCCATCACCTTTGACGAAACGTTTGCGCGGGCCGCGGGAATCAAAACGGCGTGGTACAATATGCTGATCGCGTTCTTGACCGCGGTTACTATCGTGCTGGGTATGCGCATGATGGGGGCGATGCTGATTTCCGCGCTGGTGATTTTTCCGGCCCTCACCGCTATGCGGGTATTCAAACGATTCAAGAGCGTCTGCCTGTGCGCTGTCTGCGTGTCGTTTTTCTGTTTTTTTACCGGCGTGGTTATTTCCTACCTCTACGCCATTCCCACCGGCGCGAGCGTGGTGCTGATGAACATCGCGGCGTTTGTTTTGTTTTGGGCCGCCAAGCCGCTTGCCGCACGGGTACGCGCCGGGGGCGCGGGCGCAGCCGCGGGCGCGGTATTACTGCTGGCCTGCGCGTTTCTTGCGGGGGGCTGCGGCAGAGACCGGGGGGTTATCGAGGCGGCGGAACAGATGTCCCCTGTCCAGGCCGCTGCCGCGTCCCCGGCGCGGGAAAGCGCTTCCGGGGCCAAAGACCGGGGGAAGGTCATCGATATAAAAGAAAAGATGTTCATCGCCCAAACCAACGAGGTGTACCTTAACCAGGAAGATTATCTGGGGAAGACGCTCCGGCTGCAGGGGCTTTTCAAAGTCCAGGAGGGATATGAAAAGCCGCTTTACTTTGTCATCCGCTACGGCCCCGGTTGCTGCGGTTTTGACGGAAGCGCCGGCTTTGAGGTGGCCTGGGACGCGGGGCATGGGGCCGGCTACCCGGATGTTGACGCATGGGTTGAGGCGACCGGCGAATTCAAGACCTACGAGGAAGACGGGTATCCCTACCCGTATATCGCGCTTTCGGACTTGCGGGTGATGAATAAGCGGGGCGCGGAATACGTGAGCCAGTGAGCCGCCCCCTCAAAAGAACGCCGCCGCCGAAAGGAGGAAACGGCGGCGGCATAGAAACAAAATACATCATGGAGGAGGTATTATACCCTTATAACCACGGAAGAACGGATAGGTTACAGGGTTAAGGCGTTTTGCCCAGCCGGGCCTCCAGCTTGACATGATAATCAACCCCAGTAAACTAAACCGTACATATTAAGGAGGAGCCAATGGATACCATCACCGTGTGCATGGGGAGTTCGTGTTTCGGCAAGGGGAATCAGGTAAACGCCGGGTTTATCAGCCGCTTTGTCGAGGAGCATCAGTTCCAGGATCGTATAACCGTCAACGGATGCCTGTGCGGGAACGCCTGCGCCCAGGGCCCGAACATCAAGATAAACGGCAAAATTATTTCCGGCGTGTCGGAACAAACCCTGGCGGGGATCATCGTTAAAGAATTGGGGTTACCATTATGAACGTCAAAGCGCCGGTTTATACGGAACTTGCCGAATGTCAGGACTGTTACAAGTGTATCCGTAAATGCCCGGTCAAGTCGATTCATTTGGAAAAGGGACAGGCCAGCGTTATTTTTGAACGGTGTATTTACTGCGGGCGCTGCGTGGTCAACTGTCCGGCCCGGGCAAAACAGTACCGGAACGATATAGAAAAAGTAAAGCTGCTGCTGGAGGGCGGGAAAAAAGTTTTTGTGTCCCTGGCCCCTTCCTTTGTGTCTGAATTTACCGCGTGGAAACACGAAGAACTTATCGCCGCTTTGAAGCAGCTTGGGTTTGCCGGCGTGTCGGAAACCGCCCTGGGCGCGGACTATCTTTCCGCGCGCATCGCCGGCGATCTGGCCGCGCCCGGCGCGGACGGCAAGCGGCTCATGATTTCTTCCGCGTGTCCCGCCATTGTGGAGTACCTGAAACTTTACGCGCCGGGGCTTTCTCCTTATGTGTCGCCCCACGCCTCGCCGCTCCTGACCCATGCGCGGTTTCTCCATTCCCGTTACGGCGAAGACAGCGCGGTGGTATTCATCGGGCCGTGCATTGCCAAGAAGCACGAGGCGGACCTCTATGCCGGGGAAATCGGCGCGGCCATCACCTTCCGGGAACTGACTGAATGGCTGCACAAAGAAAAGATCACGCCGCACAGTGTTTCTGTTTCGGAGGACTGTGTGTTTGAGCCCCGCAGAAGCGCCAAGGGCGCGTTCTTCCCCATCGAGGGCGGGGAGATTACCGCGTTCTCCGCGTATGTTACGGGGGCAGCGGCGGGCATTGGACAGAAAATCAACACCGTGTCCGCGTCGGGGATCAAGGCTGTGCAGGAGGCCCTTGCGGGCTTTGACCCTGCGGGCCTGGAATCGCCCCTGTTCCTTGAACTCCTCGCCTGTCCGGGGGGCTGCGTCAACGGGCCGGGCATGGGCGGCGCGGCATCCGGCGTTACCCGCCATATTCTGCTGCAGAATTACGCCCGCACCGCGGACGACACCCTGGACGCTCCGGCGCTTGCGGCGTCGCCCCTGATAGACGCCGACTATCCGGTTTTCCCGCTGCCCCGTTCCGCGTACACCGAGGCGGAGATTGCCGAAGCCCTCCGGACGGTGGGGAAATTCAGTCTGTCGGACCGGCTGAACTGCGCGAGCTGCGGCTATGATACGTGCAGGGATTTCGCTCTGGCGCTGCTGGCGGGGCACGCGGAAAAGGCCATGTGCGCCTCGTATATGCGCAAGCTGGCCAACAAGACCGCGAACGGCCTTATCCGCGCGATTCCGTCGGGTATTGTTATTGTGGACAAAAACCTGACGATTATCGAGTGCAACGAGCAGTTTGCAAAACTGCTGGGCGCGGAGACCGAGGAACTTTTTACGGTGGTGCCGGGGCTGGAGGGCGCGGACTTGAAAAAACTCAGCGCTTTCCATTTGTATTTTCAAACGGTGATTGACCCTGCGGGGCCTGACCATATTCAGAGCGATGTGCGGGATGGCAAAAAAATCTTTCATTTGACGGTGTTTGCCGTTGAAAAGGGGGAGACTGCCGCGGGGGTGCTGGAGGACATTACCGCGCCGAGGGTGCGGATTGACAAGACGGTTGAGCGGGCGCGGGAGATTATCAAGAAGAACGTATCGGTGGTGCAGCAGATAGCGTTTCTGCTGGGGGAGAACGCGGCGGAGTCTGAGGCGATACTCAATTCGATTATCGAGTCGTACACTGAAGGGGAGTCCTAACCGGGTAAAAGGGGCGGAGCCCCTTTTACCTTACGGAGTTTTGCGCGAACGCAAAACTCCAGGGAGCATTTGGCGAAAGGGGGCCTCGAGGCAGGCCGCTTTCGCGGCCAATTACAAGCCCCCTTATTGGTGTTTCCTCATGTACCGGGCGAAAAAGAACAGGCAAACCCCCAAAATGGTTACCGCTATGGCGAGCAGTAGGGGGACCGGGCGCGTTTGGCGAAAGGAGGTCCCCCTACACCCGTATCTTGGATGCGGGCTACCCCCTCTGCGGGGGTTCCACAGGAGGCTTTTCTATCACTCCCCCTCCCCCCCATAAATTTTATGATTCCCCGCCAACCGGTAGCCAAATCCTACCAGATGTGGGAATTTCTAGCTCGCCAAAACGTTTATCCTTATTGCTCCACCCCCGCGCTGCTGAATCTGCGGACTATCCAGTCATTACCGCTTGCAGGGTTTACCAGATTTGAGGCGTAGCCGTACATGTACACATTGTTACCGCTGTCCATGACGAATAGCGGCGGAAATACATACGGAGACTGTGAATTCCACGAATACGAATTTAGCAATGCCCCCGAAGAATTGTACTTTCTGAAAAGAGTTAATGTTGAAGAACCGGATGAAAAATAATAATTTTCGCCACTGTCAATCTTCACCAGTTTTGCGCTGTCATCGGGAATGACAAAGGCGTATATTTCTGACCCGCCAGTGGTGAATTTCTTTACCCAGGTATCATCTTTGCTTGCGCCGTTTATTAAATCGTTTCCTTGACCAATAACGATAATATTGGTTCCGTCAAAGGTGATTATCGTTGCGGCTTCATCATCGCTGTGGTCCCAGTCGTACTTTTTGTTCCAGTCGGCGGTTATTTCTGTTCCTGTGGAATCGTATTTTTTAATCCAAACATCGTTCTTGCTGTATTAGACTTGTTCTCTAACTATAGATGTGATAAACTGAAGACATGAGAAAGGGAAAGAAGGCAGAGGATGCCAAGGCGGTATTATTTAAGCGGCTGTACGGGGTAAAACCCGGTACATT
>JAITHH010000089.1 GCA_031280065.1 Treponema sp.
AAAAGAGGCCGCCGCAGTCGGCGCGGCCCTGCTGTACATCCGGCCCTTTATCAGGGAATTGTAACCGGGAGCTGTTCCCGCCAGCTGACGCTTATCAACTCTCAGCGGGGCCGGAGGAAGCGTTAAGAACAGCTAATCCGGGCGCCCAGGGCGGAAAGCCGGGCCACCAGATTTTCGTATCCCCGCTCGATTTGGTAGACGTTGCGGATCACGCTTTTCCCTTCAGCGCACATAGCGGCGATAACCATGGCCATACCCGCCCGCACATCCGGGCTCTGGAGTTCCGATCCCGCCAGCCGCGCCGGGCCTGAGATGACCGCCCGGTGGGGATCGCAGAGGACGATCCGGGCCCCCATAGCGATGAGTTTATCCACAAAGAACATCCGCGACTCGAACATCTTTTCGTGAACCAGCACCGTGCCTGACACCTGGGTAGCCACCACGGTGATAATGCTGGTGAGATCCGGGGGGAATCCCGGCCAGGGAGCGTCGTCGATCTTGGGAATCATACCCCCCAAATCGCAGTTCACGGTCATCGCCTGATCTTTTGGGATATGGATGGCCGCGCCTTCATGTTCCCAGACGATGCCCAGCTTGCCAAAGGCGATCTTCGCGGGCCTAAGATCCCGTGCGGACGCGCCCTCGATGCAGAGTTCCCCTCTGGTGGCCGCGGCCAGACCGATGAACGAACCTACCTCCATAAAGTCCGCGCCGATTTCAAAGTCGCAGCCCCGCAGTTTCGGAACGCCCTGAATCCTCAGAATATTGGAGCCGATCCCCTCGATGCGGGCCCCCATACCATTGAGCATCCGGCAGAGGTCCTGCACATGAGGCTCCCCGGCGGCGTTGGTGAGGATGGTCTCGCCTTTGGCAAGCGCCGCAGCCATCACCGCGTTCTCCGTGGCGGTAACTGACGCTTCATCAAGAAAAATATCAGCCCCCCGCAGTACCGGCGCGGTGAAGGTAAAAGCCCCATTGATTGCTACCGAGGCGCCCAATTCGGTGAGGGCGAGGAAATGGGTATCCAGACGCCGCCGCCCAATAACGTCTCCGCCGGGCGGGGGCAGCACGGCCCGGCCGGTCCTGGCCAGCAGGGGCCCCGCGAAAAGGATCGACGCCCGTATCTTCCGGGCCTGCTCCTGGGGAATTTCCGGCGCGCTGATATTTCCCAGGCTCATCCGCCAGACATTCGGCCCCAGGGATTCCACCGCGCCGCCGAAGGAACGGTAGACATCAAACATCACTTGAACATCTTCTATATCGGGAATATTCCGCAGAATGACCGGCTCATCTGTGAGGAGGGCTGCGGCAATACAGGGCAGCGCGGCGTTCTTGTTGCCGCTTGCCCGGACGGTTCCGCTGATGGGAAAGCCCCCCTCGATCTGGTACTGATTCATGATTCGACTGTACCGGGAAGCGCGGTTTTGTGCAATGAAGGACAAACGAAGGACATGGGGCTTGTTGTTTGAAAGCGGCGCGGACTCCCGTTACCACCCGCATTGACCAGGTCTTGAGCGGAATAGCGGGCGTATAGTAAGCTGTCAGACGGAGGCAGTATGACAAACCAGGAAATTCTCTCCCGCATAGATCACACGCTGCTCAAAGCGGCTGCCGGGTGGCCGGAAATTCAAAAACTCTGTGAGGAGGCGCTGCGTTACAAGACGGCTTCGGTCTGCGTTCCCCCTTCGTATGTTAAGCGGATTAAAGAGGGCTTTCCCGGCCTGAATATCTGCACTGTGGCGGGTTTCCCCCTTGGCTACGCCACCTGCGAGGTTAAGGCGGTGGAGGCGGCGCAGGCTGTGGCTGACGGGGCCGCTGAAATCGACATGGTGATCAATCTGGGGGACGTGAAGAACGGCGATTTCGCTAAGGTTGGCGCGGAGATTGCCGCCCTGCGCAAAACCGTGGGCGTGAAGATTCTCAAGGTGATCATCGAGACCTGCTACCTCACCGGGGACGAGAAGATCAGCCTGTGCCGGGCGGTTACCGAGGGGGGCGCGGATTACATCAAGACCTCCACCGGTTTCGGCAGCGCGGGGGCAACTATCGAGGATATCCGGCTTTTCAAACAGTACATCGGGCCGAATGTGAAGATCAAAGCCGCAGGGGGCGTGAAAACCAGGGAGGATTTAGAGCGCTTTCTGCAAGAAGGCTGCAGCCGGATAGGGACTAGTTCCGCCGTGGCGCTGCTCACCGGCGGCGGATCTTCGGCGAACTATTAGAGCCTGTTCAAATAGACCGCAAAAACCCCCGGTCAGGGGGACCACGGCGCCGCGGACATCCGCTTACTGTTGCTTCCTTCCGGACCTGGCAGGGTTGGGCGGTGTCCGTCCGCATGGCTCCTGACCGGGAGCTTATTTACGATAGTGCATGAGGGGTGGACTGTCAAGAGGGGCGATCAGGGGGTGTGGAGGGGAAGGGAAATTGGAAAGACCTGAAAACAATCATCCAGTACCGGTGTTATCGAAAGGAAGCGGGAAAGGAGAAGGGAAATGGACGGAACGGTTTACCGCCGCTATGAATCCTGACTATATGCTTACCGTTATCTTCGCAAAGCAAATGCAGGAGCCCTGACCGCACCCCGAAGGGCCCATTGATCTGTATTACCCGGATAGGCTAGTATACAGAGATAGAGATTTAAGGAGGAAGGACATGAAAAAAATCCTTTTATTGGTATGTTTTGCGGGTCTTGCGGCGGTAAGCGCTTTTGCTCAGGAAGCCGCCGCGGAAATCGGCTTTAACTTCAACCGGCTCAACGGTTCGGGGACCAACCAATTTGCGATATGGGTCGAGAATGACAAAGGACAGCATGTCAAGACAATCGCCGTGAC
>JAITHH010000108.1 GCA_031280065.1 Treponema sp.
AGGTTTTAAGCGATGTTTCCGAGGCTATTTCTTGCCGGATTAAGCAGTTAGGGCAGGAAAGTCCGCGATTCCTTGACCCCAATAGGGAAACCGGGCATACCATAATCTAATCAAACGCAAGCAAAGCGGCAAACACCAATTTTTCCATACCAAACTCCTTTTCCATATAATTTCTCATACGCTTTGGGCATCGCCTTTGGGCATCGCCCAGTGATTACCGCCCGCAAGGGCAGTGATGAGTCAAAATGACCCATTCTGAGATACAGTTCCCGGAATTACGGCTTAGGAACCGGATAATTCTACAAGAAAGCGTCAATACGGCAATTTGTCAATGCCTGTAAGACGTTTATTGTTGTTTTATTGGCAAGCAGACTGGATTTATGGAAAGTATTAGAGAAATACTGGCTAAAAATATGAAGATAAACCGCCGGAAGAGCGGTTTGACACAGGCTGCGCTGGCAGAAAAAGCGGATATTACCACCCAATATATCGCTATGATTGAAGTATGCAAAAAATTTCCTACCCCTGAAATGCTGGAACGGATTGCAAAGGCGCTGGAAATAGAGACGTATCAGCTTTTTTCCGCAGATCCCGCCCTTGAAGCGGCTTTGGAACGGCTGTATCAGACGGTAGCCAATAATATTGGGCAGGTAGTCGCCGAATCCATACAAAAAGCCTTTGCGGATAACTGCAAGGCTTGTCCGCCTGTGACAAAATGATCCGTACAAAAGGGACTGAGAACAGTCCGCAATGGATGGAGAGCCATAGACAACCGCCGGAGGGGGCAGCCTGGCGCGCTGCCTGCAAGGGGGCGCGGTCTTCCCAACGGCGCCAAGCCCGCCAAAGGCGTTCTGCTTGTTACACGCCCCGGCCCAGCGGGGCGCGTGAAGGCCGTCCCGTTACCGCAGATCCTCGACTTCCCAGTTGGGAAAGGAACTGACCACCGTTTCCACCTCCGTGCGGGAGAGGCCGGTGATCTTGTAGGTTCCCCGGCGGCGGGAAAGATCATCCCCCTCGGAAGACACAAACGACACGATATTCCCGCCCTTCTCCGCGATAGCCCCGGCGAGTTTCGCCAACTGTCCCGGACGTTCCTCCATGGAAAGGGTGAGCCGCACCCCGGAATGGCGGGCTCCGAAGGCGTTGATGAACTCATGGAACAGATCGGTTCCCGTGATGATTCCCACCAGCAGGGCCGCGTCTCCCCGGCCCCGCATCACCGGCAGACAACTGATGTCGTTATCCGCCATGATCCGGGCCGCTTCCTCCACCACCTCGTTCTCGTCCACCGTGATAACCTGCTTCTCCATGATGTCCTTTACCTTGATCTTGGACAGGAGATAGCTGATCTCATACATATCAAGGCTCGTCGCCATAGAGGGCCCGGCCTTGAGCATATCTTTCTTGGTAACAATGCCCGCGAGCTTGTTTGTTTTGTCCAGCACCGGCAGCCGGCCTATCTTCTCCCGGTCCATGAGCGAGCGGGCCTCATTCACCGCCGCGTCCGGGGAAACCACGATGGGATTCCTAATCATCACCCGGTTCACCAGCATATCTTCCTCCTTTATTCGCCGTTTACCGCATACTGTTTACCCTATCGGGTCCGCAAAAACGTCCCGCAAATCGATCTCGCAGCTTGGCAGCGAAGGGGGCGGGAAACACCATACAGGGCTTCCCTTTGAGGAAACGGTGCAACTGGGCGGCGATCTCCATGAGCAGGCGCTGGTGTTCCGGGTCAGGGGCGGCCATCAAGTACGCCTCCCCGTCCACGAGTTCATAGCGTTCAGGCCCTTGGCTTCACCGATAGCTTCGCCTTCATGCCGGGCGTAGTGCAGCATGGCTATTTTGTCCCTCCGCGCTTTCTCTTGCTCCTCCGCGATCATCTGCCGGCGCTCGCTCCATGTCAGCTTCTTGTACTCCGTTACCGCCATTTCCAGCCCCCTGTTCCCCTTCCATCTCTTCGCGGGTCTTTACCCGGAAGAATTTCGCCCAGGACCACACTTTCTGATCATCCGGCGCTTCGGGCAGTTTGGGTAATTCAAGTGTAATTATCTTTATCAGGACTGTAAACGGTTTCCCGCTCCCGGCGTTCCGCAGGCTGTACTCGTTCAGATAGCCCAGCTCTTCGGGCAGGGGTTCAGCGCTGAATAAATCAGGGTTTTTAAACAGAGTCCACGGATTAACGCGGATTAAACCACAGATAACACAGATGTACACAGATTGCGAACCTTCGGTTCGACGCTGATGTCGTTTCTCTTCATCTGCGGTATCCTGTTCATCTGCGTAATCTGCGGTTCCCGGACACCTGTTCTTTTTACCGCAGATGAACACGGATGTACACAGATTGCGAACCTTCGGTTCGACGCAGATGTTGTTTCTACTCATCTGCGCCATCCTTTTCATCAGTGCAATCTGCGGTTCCCGGACAACTGTTCTTTTACCACAGAAGACACGCGGAAAAAGACTTCAACGCCTCATTCCGCGTGGTTTCCGTGCTTTCCGTGGTTTCTCTTCATCTGCGGTATCCTGTTCATCCGCGTAATCTGCGGTTCCCGGACGACTGTTCTTTACCGCGATTGGATATGCGCCGTATCCCGGTTTACCCGTATCTTAAAAAAAGTCCCCTTACCTGAAAATTTGGACTTGCCGGTTTCCCTCCATGCCTTTCATAATGATCATTGGAGTTATTTTAAGGAGGAACATTATGGAGAAATCTCCGGTTCAGCAGATGCGGCGCTGTTGGCAGCTCTACCTCATCATGCTGCTTCCCATGCTGGTGATCATCATCTTCAGCTACGGGCCTATGATTGGGGTGCAGATTGCCTTTAAGGAATTCCGCGCCCGGGACGGTATATGGGGCAGCCCTTGGGTGGGATTCATCCATTTTAAAACGTTCTTTAATTCCTACCAGTTTAAGCGGGTGCTGACCAATACCCTGGGCATCAGCCTGTACGGACTGATCGCGGGCTTTCCCATGCCTATCATCCTGGCGATCCTGGTGAATGAATCTTCCCATAAACGCCTCAAGAAGGCGGTTCAGCTTATCACCTTTGCGCCCCATTTTATCTCCACCGTGGTGATGACCAACATGATTCTCATGTTCATTTCCGTGTACGGGGGGCCGGTGAACAACCTCATCGCCGCCCTGGGAGGGGAGCGCCTCGACTTTATCGCCAAGCCCGAATACTTCAAGTCGATTTTTGTCTGGTCCGGGATATGGCAGGGCATGGGCTACAGTTCGGTGATCTACATCGCCGCGCTTTCCGCCATTGACCCCGCGCTCTACGAGGCGGCCACCATAGACGGGGCCTCCAAGTTCCAGAAGATACTTTTTATCGATCTGCCGGGTATCGCCCCCACCATCGTGATCCTGCTGATTCTCAACTGCGGCTCAATCATGAACGTAGGCTACGAAAAGATACTCCTCATGCAGAACAACCTGAATATGTCGGCGTCTGACGTTATCTCCACTTACGTGTACCGCATGGGCCTTGAAAACGCGCAGTACAGCTTTTCCGCGGCGGTGGGGCTTTTTAACTCGGCGGTGAACGCGGTTCTGCTGGTTCTGGTGAATCAAGCCGCCCGGAAAATCGGGGAAACCAGTTTGTGGTAGGAGGAAGAAGATATGAAGAAAAACAGCGACCGGGTTTTTAGTTTGTGCTGCGAGGCGGTTCTTTTTCTGGTGATGGTCATTGTCCTGTACCCCCTGATCTTTATTGTGAGCGCGTCTCTTTCCAACAGTCTCGCGGTTACCCAGGGCCGGGTGTGGCTCTGGCCCGTGGGCCCGACCCTGGAGGGATACAAGGCGGTATTCAGGTCCTCCCAGGTGCCCAGGGGATTTCTCAACAGCCTGTACGTCATGTGCGTGGGAACCACGATCAACGTCCTCCTCACGATTGCGATGGCCTATCCCCTTTCCCGCAAGGACCTGTACGGGCGGAATGTGTTTATGGGGCTGATTACCTTTACCATGCTCTTTTCCGGCGGGCTTATCCCCAGCTTCCTGCTGGTCCGCTCCCTGGGGCTGTACAACACCTACTGGGCGATCATCATTCCCGGCGCGGTGGGAGTCTACAATGTGATCGTGGCGCGGACGTTCTTCCAGAGCAACATTCCCCAGGACCTGCTTGAGGCCGCAGTAATGGAAGGCTGCGGGGACTTCTATTTTCTGCTGCGGATTGTGATTCCCCTCTCCGCGCCGATTATCGCGGTGCTTACCATGTTCTACGCGGTGGGGCACTGGAATTCCTATTTCAGCGCCATGATATACCTGCGGGACCCGGCGAAAAAGACGTTTCAACTGGTGCTGCGGGACATTCTGATTATCAACCAGGTGAGCGAAGACCTTTTCATGGATGTGGAAGCCCAGCGCCGGCAGGAAGGGCTGGCGCAGCTTCTCAAATACTCCCTCATGGTGGCGGGCAGCCTTCCGATGCTGATCCTCTATCCGTTCATTCAAAAGCACTTTGTGAAGGGCATCATGGTAGGGGCGATTAAGGGTTAATGCCGCGTTGCGGTATCTATATTGTGTGTTTTTTGGAGGATGATTATGAAGAGAAACGTGTTTGTACCGGGGCTGCTGGCCGTGTTAGCGGCGGCCTCAGTTATCAGCGCCGGCTGTAAGAAGCAGGAGGCGGCTGTCGCGGAAACGGGGACAGTATCCGCGCCGGGGCAATTCCCCCTGACCAGCGCCAAGGCTGAATTGACGGTATTGTGCCGGAAGCCGCCGTATCTGAGCGATTTCAATGAAAATCAGGTGGCCCGGTGGCTGGAAGAAAAAACCAATGTCCACGTTACCTATATCCACGTCCCTTCCGAGAATACCCGTGCGGCCACCAACCTGCTCATCGCTGCGGGGGAATACCCCGACATCATGATGGCCTCCGGGCTTGGTACGGTGGATGCGGCAAACTACGGCAGCCAGGGAATCATTATTCCCCTGAACGATCTGATTGGCAAGCAGGGCTACTGGTTTCAGGAAGCGGTAAAACGGGTTCCTGAACTGGCGGCGGCCATGGTGATGCCCGACGGGAACATCTACGGCCTCCCGGACATCAACCAGGCGTTTCATGGCTTTCATCAGCTCAAGGCGTGGATCAACGAGGATTGGCTGGAAAAACTAAACCTCCCGGTTCCCGCCAGCACCGATGATTTTTACAACGTCCTCAAGGCCTTCAAGACCCAGGACCCCAACGGCAACGGCAAGGCCGATGAAATTCCCCTGATGGGCTACTATTCCACAGACTTCCGCGCCCAGCCCTATTCCTTCCTCCTCAATTCCTTTGTGTACTTTAACCCCGGTTCCTACCTTGGTCTGGAAAATGGAAAAGTTACCTTTGCGGCCAACACCGGGGATTACCGGGAAGGGCTGCGGTATGTGGCCCGGCTGGTAAGCGAGGGGCTGCTGGACCCGGTCTCCTTTACCCAGAGTCTGGATCAGGCCAAGCAGTTGGGGACCAACCCGGCGGCCCCCCTGATCGGGGTCTTAACCGATTTTGTATGGTGGAA
>JAITHH010000199.1 GCA_031280065.1 Treponema sp.
TCTGCCTTTACGCCCCGCGGCGCGCGCCCGTATTCCCGCTTCAGATGCTTCGGACTTTAGTCCGCTTTATACCGCATTCAGCGGACTTTCAGTCCGAAACATATACCCGGTCTTCTTTGGGTATTCGGGCGGGCCGGTTCAAATATTCTTTCCGTTTTTCCTCTGGCTTTTCAGAATAGGTGAATGTTTTTTTTACGGGCAGCGCCGGTTTTGACGGACATTTTCTGAACGGACTGCCCCCGGACGCCGGACACTTCCGCGAATTCTTTCAAATACCAGTCATGATGTTCATCAAGCAGCCGCTCAAAAAGGAAGGTTCTTAAATGATTGGCCGACCATTCTGGTGCTGGTTATTACCGGAGTTGGTTCAATACTTGTTCCGAAACTGCTATTTCGGGAGAATTTCAGCGCCTATAGAAGTATCAGCACAGCGCCGCTCGGCGGTATAATACTTCTATACATTTGGCATATTCGGCATGGTGCTGGCTGGCTCCTTTTGGGAATTGTTTCAATTATAGCATTTGTGAGAGGCATTGTTACGGCTGCTAAGGTTATAGCAGAGAACAAAAAGACGGCGGCGGCAAATGCCGAATGTGAAGCTCTGATACAAAGCGGGAAAGCGCATGGTGAGGCGGGAGAGTACGACCAGGCCAACGCAGCGTTTTACCCTCTGGCAGTGAATTCACCCTTGACCGCCTGCGTGTGGTAGTCAACACCAAATAGAAGAACAAGGCCCCAATGTCCGCTTGTAATGACGGTTATCCAGCATAAGGTTTGTAAGCCCCATGCAGGCGGGGCATTAAGCGGGTTATTTTGACGGCGGAATGGCTGGCAGGGCAGGGGCTTATCGAACTCACGCCCCCGCTCCCCTCCAGTCAGCCGCCCCCCTTACACCTTGGCCTGTAAGAACCGCAGGCTCATGGCGAGGCTTTCAAAGGGATCGAGCAGGAAATCGCCGTCCTGCTCCACCACCGCGCAGGGAATCCCCGTCTCTTTGCAGGCCGCGATGATCCGGTCCCAGTCCAGATTGCCTTGGCCGATCTCCGCGAATTGACGGGCGCGGTCTTTGATACGGTAGTCTTTGAAGTGGATGATCTGTATCCGCTTGCCCAGCTTTTTGATGTACGATACTGGTTCAGCGCCGCCGGCCTGCACCCAGAAGACATCCAGCGTGATCAGCATATCAGGACATTCCTCGATCAGCCGGTCCATGGCGCGGCAGCCGTTCCATTGCTCGAATTCAAAATCGTGATTGTGATAGCCGAAGGTCAGGCCCTCGCCCATGATGCGCTTGGTAATCTCGTTGATCCGTTTGATAAAACGGCTGTAGCCTTCATAGGTGTTGGGGAACACATCGCCCGGACGCGCGCCCAGGCCGATATTCAGGGCCCCCAGCTTCTTGTGATCGGCAATGGTCTTTTTCAGCGACTCCGGGTCGGCAAGGCTGGCCCAGGACACATGCGTACCGCATACCTCAATGCCGAAGTCTTTGAGCCAGCCCGCGAGCCGGTCAGTATCGCAGGGGCCGAACCCGGAGATTTGAACAACCCGGTAGCCGATGTCCCGGATTCTCCGCAGGGTTTCTTCAATATCTGCGGGAGTCTTGCTGTACTCCCGTACCGTATACAACTGTGCGCCGATTTTCATGTTTTCGCTCCTTGGACTGATTCTACTCTATAGAGCTTTCCTTATCTATATTGGCGCTTTAAGACAAGGCCCCCGCCGTGTATAATCCAGGTATGCTGACACAAGATATTTGGGAAGAGACCTTTGCCCTGCGTTTCGGCGCGATTGACCGCTCGGACCGGCTGACGGCGGACTCAACCTTCAGCTTTTTCCAGGAGGCGGCTATCAGCCACGCGGAGCGCTTGGGCGTGGGCAGAGCGGCCATGGCCGGGCGCGGTCAGGGCTGGGTCCTCTCCCGCATAACGGTTTTCATGGAACGCCGCCCCCGCTGGGGCGAGACCATTACGGTCCGCTCCTGGCCCCGGGGCTGGGAACGGCTTTTTGCCATTCGTGATTACGACATACGGGACGCTTCCGGCGCGCCGGTTGTCCGGGGCCGAAGTTCCTGGCTCATCGTGGACCTTGAAAAACGGCGGCCGCTGCGTCCCCAGGCGGTCATGGACGGCCTGCCCCTCAACCAAGGACTCGACGCCCTGCCTGGCGGCGGCGGCGGGCTGGAGGCGCGGGACGGTCTGATCCGGACCGGGGAACGGCGGGCGCTTTACTCGGATATTGATTACAACGGCCATGTAAACAACGTGCGGTACATCCAGTGGATACAGGATATTGCGGCGCCCGGTATGCTGGAGCAGGCCGGGCAGATACGGCTGGATATTAACTATCTGAATGAAGTTCTGCCCGGCGAGCTTACCGGCCTGTGGACCGCCGCGCTGGACGGGGGCGTGGCCGTTGAAGGCCGCCGGGAAGCGGGCCAGGCGGTATTCCGCGCGGAACTGCGCGTCTGGCCCTGAACAGGGGGTACGCCCCCCTCGCTCCAGCCCTGCGGGCTTCCGCTACCCCCATGCGGGGCTGGACGCTTCGCCAGCTCGCGTCCGAGTACCCCCGCAACGCCCCCCGGTCCCCCCTTAGGTTGTTGACAGCGGGGCGCCCGCTACTTCGCTATTTCCGCGTTGACCAGGGTTTCCATATCCGCGAGTTTGTTTCCAACCTCGCCCGCGGCGGCGTAGATCTTCATCATCTCGTCTTCCACCATAGTCCACACCGCCCCGGCGTTCTTGGAGGCGATAGGCAGGGGGAAGCCGTAGTTAATCGATTCGGGAATGTAGCGGGCATCCGCCCACATATACTCCTGGAAGTACCGGTCCGCCATGCCGCTGTAGCAGGGGGCGAAAGTCTTGGAGACAATCTCCGCAGCCCGGCGGGTGGCGAGGAACGCGAGGAATTGCTTAACCGCGTCGGGCGCCTTTGTTTTGGCCGCCGCCGCGTAGGCGATGTTGTGGTAGATCGTCCCCTGCCGGCGCTGCCGGGGAAGCGGCGCCACCCGTAACTGATCGCCAATGCCCTCGGCAAAGTGGCTCACCCGGACGGAAAGGCCGGGCATCATGGCCACCGCCCCGGAGATGAAGAGCGAGTCGGCGCTGCTCTCCTGCACTTCCTGGATCGTAGGGGCAAATCCGCGGTTGATCATATCAAGCTGGCGCTGAACCGCCTCCGCCGCTTCGGGGGTATTCAGCGTCAACTGCGTTCTGTCCGCGTTGTACACGCTGCCGCCGTTTTGATAGATGAAGGGCCCGGCCCCGCTCTGCATGGAACCCTGCACCACTACCCCGTATTGCGTGGTAACGCCGCCGTCCTTGATGGTCAGCTTTTCGGCGGCGCCGTAGTAATCATCCCAGGTCCAGTCCGCGGTTGGGTACGCCACCCCCGCCTGGTCAAAAGCGGCCTTGTTATAGAAGAGCACAATGTCGTCCCACATAAAGGGCACCGCGTAGCGCTTGCCCTGGTAGACAAAGGGCTGATAGAAACGCTCGTTGAAGTTCTCGTACTTGATGTCTGCGGCCCAGGGTTCCAAGTCCATGACGTGCCCGGTGGGCAGGTAGGACACCGCGTTGGGGTGATTCAGCCAGAACACGTCCGGGCCTGTGCCGGAGGGCAGGGCCGTCTGGAGCTTGGTCCAGTAATCAGCCCAGGGCGTTACCGAGCGCTGCACCTTGATTCCCGGATTGGCGGCCTCGAATTCCTTGACCAGCGTCTCGTAGTCCCCGCTGACCAGATCGTCCCAGTACCAAAAGTTGACCGTTTGGGTACCCGTCGAAGCGGCCTTGCTGCATCCGCCGGCAATCATGACGAGCGCGGCCAACGCCGCCATCATCGCGCCCGCGAGCGGGCCTCCAAAAACTTGCTTTCTTTTCATTCCATACTCCTTGTTGTGTTTTTCAGCATATATACACCCGCCGGGGCGGGTTTGCCGCTATTCTTTTATCCCCGTCATGGCCACGCCGCTGATAAAATGCTTCTGGGTAATAAGGAAGATGACGATGACCGGCGCGGAAACCAGGAGCGCGGCGGTCATGAGGAGGTTCTCCCTGGTCATGTTCTGCCCCTGGAGGTTCGCCGTCCCGATGGACAGCGTATACCATTCGGGATTGTTGATGACGATGAGCGGCCACAGGAAGAGGTTCCACGCGAAGACCATGCACATGAGCCCGGTGGCGAGGATCGCGCTTTTACACAGGGGCAGGATGATGCGGGAGAAAATCACCCAGTGATTCGCCCCGTCGATGATCGCGGACTCATCCAGGGACTTGGGGAGCCCCATGAGCTGCTGGCGGATAAAAAACGTAACCGTAACACTGGGGATGCAGGGGATAATCACCCCCAGGTAGCTGTCGATCCAGCCGAAGGCGAGCATCATGTTGTAGCGGGGCATGAGGATCATCTGGAGGGGCACCATGAGCGCGATAAAGAGGGACATGAATATGCCGTTCTTCAAGGGGAATTCCAGCCGGGCAAAGCCGTAGGCAGCCATGGCGGAGAGAAACACCTGGGGGATAAGGATGCCCAGGGTAACGATGACGTTGTTCTTGAAATAGGTAACGAACTTCATCCGGCCCAGCAGCTCGGTGAAATTCCCCAGGTACAGGCCCTGGGGCAGCAGCTTCACCGGGAGGCGCACCGTTTCCGGGTAGGTCTTGAAGGCGGAGAGGAATATCCAGAGGAAAGGAAGGAGCCACAGCAGGGTCAGGAGCATAAAGATCAGCAAAGCGCCATACCGGAGTAATTTAGCCATAATGCACCCACCGTTTTTGTCCGGCGTTTTGAACCGCCGTGGCGATAAGCACCAGCGCGCAAAACACGATGGCTTCCGCCGAAGCGTAGCCCATGTCCAGGTAGGTGAATCCCCGCTCGTAGATGCCGTAGGCCATGGTCCTGATGTTCTCCCGGACAAAGGTATTGCTTTTGCCAAAGACAAAGACGTAATCGAACATCTGGAACAGGGCAATCGCGGAGATAACGGCCACAAAGAACAGTTGGGGCGTAACCAGGGGCACGGTAATATGGAGGAATTGTTTGAGGCCCCCGCCGCCGTCCAGTTCGCAGGCTTCGTAATACTGTTTGGGAATGTTTTGCAGGCCCGCGAGGATGATAACCCCGTAGTAGCCCGCCGCGCCCCAGAGGGTAACGACGATGATCGCCATCCGCACCAGGACTTCGTTGGCAAGCCAGGCGGGCTGGGGCAGTC
This sequence comes from Treponema sp., assembly GCA_031280065.1. The sequence continues at coordinate 5,210 of JAITHH010000199.1, forward strand.
CCAGCCTGCCCAGGGTGATGTTGATAAGGCCGTAGCGCGAATTGAACATGATGTACCACACGATGGCGGTTACCACGGGGAGCATCACATAGGGCAGGAAGAAAGCGGTCCTGAAAAAGCCGGTGAGGGCGGTTTTTCTATTGAGGAAATTCGCCAGCACGAGGGAGAAGAACATCACCAGCGGCACGAGGATCACCACAAAGAAGAGGGTATTGAGGAATTCCCGGCCCACGCCGGCGTCTTTGAAGAGCTTGACATAGTTGGCAAGCCCGATGAACTCCGGTTTGGTCAAATGGTTCCAGCGGGTAAGGGAGATATACACCGACCCGAATATGGGGTAAATGAAAAAGAGGTAAATCCCCAGCACCGTGGGCCCCACAAAAAGCAGCGCCCAGCGCCAATCGTTACGC
>JAITHH010000221.1 GCA_031280065.1 Treponema sp.
TAGAGTACCGGCGCTGCCAGATAGTCCGGCCCAAACATGTACTGATCTTCCGCCTCCCAGGCCCGTTCATCGGCGGGGAAGTCATAGAAGCAGGGCCGGATCACCGGAGTGCCCTTTTCATGGGCCGCCTGCATCACCGTTTCAATATAGGGCTTCATTTTTTCCCGGAGGAACAGGTACTTCCTGCATATCTCATAGACCTCATCCGAATAGGACCAGACTTCGTTAGGCGCTCCAGAACGGCAGGCGGCGCCGCCGGTGGTTCCGTATTGGGGCTGCAGCGGGTCCCGGAAACCGTGAAGGCGCATCACCGGACAGAAACAGCCCCACTGGAACCAGCGGATCAGCAGTTCGTGGAAGCGGGGGTCTGTTACCTCGCCGCCGAAAAAGCCGCCGATGTCGGTAGTCCACCAGGGAATCCCGGCCAGGCCCATGTTGAGTCCCGCCGCCAGTTGGTTACGGAAACTTTCAAAGGTGGAGTGGATGTCCCCGGACCAGACCAGCGCGCCATAACGCTGACTTCCCGCCCAGGCGCAGCGGAGCAGGTTGATGATGTTCCGCTGGTTCTGGGCCTGCATGCCGTCAAAAAAGGTCTTGGCGTACATCAGGGGATACACGTTGCCAACCGCCACATCCGGGCCCAGGTGGTAGCGGTAATTGTCAAAATCGTACACCGAATATTCCGGCTCCGCTTCGTCGAGCCAGAACATTTTGATCCCCTTGTCATAGTAATTCCGCTTTGCTTTTTGCCACAGGTACTCCCGGGCCTCGGGATTGGTGGCGTCGAAGTGAACGGTATTGCCCTGGAAATCCATGCTGATTCGGAAACCCCGCTCGGTACGGATGAGCAGGCCCTTTTCCAGCATCTCATCCCAATTCTCGCTCCGGCGGTCAACAGTCGGCCAGATTGAGACCATGAGTTCTATGCCCATTTCCTGTAATTCACGGATCATGGCGTCCGGGTCAGGCCAATAGGCCGGATCGAATTTCCATTCCCCCTGATACGGCCAGTGAAAGAAGTCCGCCACGATCACCGAGATGGGCAGCCCGCGCTTCTTGTATTCCCTGGCAACCTGCAGCAGTTCTTCCTGGGTCTGGTAACGGAGTTTGCACTGCCAGAACCCCATAGCGTAGGCGGGCATCATCGGCACGGTTCCGGCGGCCTGCGCGTAGGCTTCCTCGATCTCCGCGGGAGTGTCCCCGGCGGTGATCCAGTAGTCCAGCTTTTTGGAAGATTTGGCCTCCCAGATCATCACGTTTTTACCGAAGCAGACCCGGCCCACTGCGGGGTTGTTCCAGAGGAAACCGTAGCCCAGGCTGGAAATCATAAAGGGAACCGAAGCCTGGGAATTCCGGTGGGCCAGTTCCAGTTCCATGCCCTTGAGGTTAAGCCAGGGCTGCTGGTACTGCCCCATGCCGTAGATTTTTTCATCCGGGCTTATGGATTCCAGCCGCAGGGTGATCCCGTAGTCCCCGCCGATGATGGGTTTAAATTCCCGGGCATCCAGTTCCAGGGAACTGTAGGTCCGGTCTGTAATGTCCAGGCGGCTGCGGAGATACTCGCTGAGGATTAAGGCTCCCTGGCTGTTGTACACGGTAACTTGCCCGATATGAGAAACCCGGGCCTCGATCTTTCCGTTCTTGATAACCCCGCCCTTTTCGCCGATGCTGATCTCCGCCGCGCAGGGCTTTGCGGGCAGCAGCGCCCAGTCTTCAATGCCGCCCTTATCAAGGCCCGATTCTCCGCCGGCTCCGGGCATTTCGGCCAGCTTGGTTGAACGGACCCGCAGGCTGTTTTCCCCCCAGGGTTCTATCCAGAGTTTCTCCGCGTCGTAGCGGTACATTAAACGGTTTCCATCTTTACTAAATCGGGACATTGTTTTCCTCCTTAATTTGGGGCTGTTGCAAAACCAATCCGGCTTTGCGCGAGCGGTTCAGTTATTTTGACCCGTCCTTGAGGGCGAGGCTGAGATACCATTTGTGTTCCCTTTCCCCGGTTTCCGGCAGGGGAGTATGTTTGATTAAGAGCTTCTCCATCACCAGGGAAAAGGGGTAGAGGGAAAAAACAGGAACGCAAAAAATAAACGCCGGAATATAGTATATAATAAGCAAGGCTGTCCCGGTGAAGGCAAGCAGGGCCAGGGTGTATGGAAAATACCGGAAACACATATAGAACGATAGTTTCAGTATCTGCACCGGCTTCATCTCAAAGCGGGAAAGAACCGGGAAAACATAGAGGGCCAGCGCCAGGATCAGGGTTCCCAGAAAGGTGTAGAGACAGATGAGAAAGAGGCTGATATAGGGGCCGCCAATGTCTGCGGCGATATTCCGGTTCAAGAGCAGCAGGAAAAACAGGGCCGCGAAAACAAGCCACAGCAGCGTTCCTGGCACGAAATTCCGGCGGAAACTTGCGCGGAATTCGGCAAAGAGCTGACCCCGCTCGCCCCGCAGTACCTTGGCGAAACAGTGATAGCACGCGGTAAAGGAAGCGCCGATGGTAACTAAGGGCAGGCAGCAGAGCAGGAAGAGCAGGTTCAAAGCCAGGGCGTCGAACAATTTTTCCAGCCAGAAATGAAGGCCCCCTTCAAAAATTCTTTTTTTCTCCCTGGCGGCGGGTTTCATGTTTCTGCCCTCCGCAGCGGTAAACCGGTCCATTGGGCGCTCATTCTTTTACCGAGCCTGCGGTCATGCCGCTGACAATGTACTTTTGCAAGAAGACAAAGGTCAGCACCACGGGAACCACCAGTATACAGCCGTAGGCCATGATGCAGTTCCACCGTGTACCGTACTTACTCTGGAACTTGTAAATATTCGCGGTCAGGGGACGCATTTCAGGTTTGACGTTGAAGGTCATAGAATAGGCCAGATCATTCCAGCCGCCCAGGAACGAGATAGTCATTACGGTAACTATTCCTACTTTGATAGCGGGAATCATAATTTGAATAAATGAGCGGAACACACCGCAGCCGTCGATTCGGGCGGCATCGTCCAGAGAAGCGGGAATACTGCGGAAGTAAGGCCGCAGGGTAATCACGATAAAAGGTATTGAGCCTGATGCAATCGCAAGGGCGGGGGAAAAGAACGTGTTGAGTATGTTCATCTTTGAGAATATCAGATACATGGGCGTCAGCATGAGGGATGCCGGCAGCATTTGTGTTACCAGAAAGGTAAGCAAAAAAGCGCGATCTCCCCGCACCCGGTAACGGCCCATACCGTACGCGGTCGGGATTCCCAAGACGAGTGATATAACCATAGAACAAAAGGCGATAACGAAGCTGTTTCTGAGGGAAATCAGAAAGTCCTTGTCTTCGAGGTTAAGCCTCCAGGGTTCCAGGGTAAAGACACGCGGAAAATACGTTACCAGTTTTCCAAAGGCCTCGGCGTCTGTTTTAAAAGACATGCATATTAACCAGTACACAGGAAACAGGAATACTCCCGCAATGACCAGGGCGGCAATGCCGAGGATGATATTTTTTCTGCCTGCTTTCATGTTACTGCTCCTCCGACATGCTCATTTTAAGATAGAATAGGCCGATGATAAAGAGACAAAGAAATAATACGATAGCGGAAGAAGAACCAAGGGAGAACTTATATTCCGTAAAAGAAAGCCGGTATGAATAGGTTCCCAGCACGTCGGTAGCGTTCAGCGGCCCGCCCGCGGTCATAATAAACATGAGGTCAAAGGCTTTGAAGGTATAGATAAAGCCCAGCATAAGCACCGCAAGAATACTGGATTTTATGCACGGCACGGTGATTTTCCAAAAGCGTATCCAGGTGTTAGCGCCGTCAATCGCGGCGCTTTCGTAAATCTCGACGGGTACATTGGTCAGCCCTGATGTCAGGAGCAGCATATTGAACGGAATGCCGACCCAGCAATTCATGGTGATTACCGCGGCCATCGCCATGGTACGGTCCGCAAGCCACATGGGGTATTCCCGGATAAGCCCTATTTTGGCAAGCAAATCATTTATCACCGCTATCTGGCCGAACATATTCTTTCCCAGAAGCGCGGTAACCGACATGGGCATCATATAGGCAATGAGAATAAGCCCCCGAAGGGGTCCCGCCAGCTTGAATTTTTGCGAAAAAAACAGCGCCAGCAGAAACCCTGCGCTGAACTGTACCACAATACAGGAAAAAGTAAAAACAAACGAATTCCGCAGCACCAGACGGAAGGCCGTATTTTTAAACAGGGAAATATAATTGTCCAGACCCACAAATACATCGGCGCCGCTTTTAAATGTTTTTACATCCACATCGCGGAAACCCAGGATAAAATTGTAGATCAGGGGGTATCCCAGAAGCGCCAAGATGTATATCATCCCCGGAAGGATAAAACAATACCCCTCGATATGCTTCTTCTTCATCAAGGTCATCTGCATAGGATACCTCCTGGCCCCGGCTTTATTGAGCTATCGGGGTCTTGGCAAAAATCGGAGCCAGTGAAGCGGCGGCGGCTTTCATGGCCTCCGCCGGGGATTTTTCCCCTAAGAGCGCCGTCTGTCCCGCGGAATAAACCGCCTTGGAAATCGTCGGCCACTCAGGATGAGGCCCCCGGGCCACCGCGTAATTCATGCCCTCTGTAAAGACCGAGTAAAAGGGGTCCTTGGTCCAAAATTCCCGCAGTTTCGAGGAATCCTGTCTGACCGGCAGCTTCCCGGCAAGCTCGCACCAGCGGGCCACATTTTCAGCGGTTTCCATATAGGTGAGGAATTCAACGGCGAGTTCTTTATACTTGGTTCCCGCGCAGACGCCGAAATTTTCACCTCCGATAACCGAGGCGTATTGCCTGTCTTTGGGCAGCAGCGTATATTCCACCTCAAACTCCCCGTTGATCTTGGGAAGGTCTGACGCAACCTGCCAGGTACCCGACTCCACCATCGCGGCTTTTTGGGCGATAAAGGCGTTCATCGCGTCCCCTTGACCCCAGTTGACTACCTCCTTGCTCATATAGCCCTTTTGCACGAGTCCGGACAGGAAGTCCATGGCGCGGATACTTTCAGGCGAATCCAAGCGGGCCACTGACCCTCCGGCGGCGTAAAGCCAAGGGATAAACTGGAATGTACCTTCTTCATTGGAGACTGCACTCATGGCTAAACCGTAAACCTGCTGGGCGGGGTCAGTGAGTTTCGCGCAAGCCGCCTCAAGCTCCTCCCAGGTGGACGGCTTTTGAAGTCCCGCGGCGTTGAGCATATTCATATTAACAGCCAGGGCGAGGCAGTTTGAGTTGTTGGGAAGGCCGTATAATTTCCCCTCCGCATCGGTACAACTGCTTAAAAGGCCGGGGTAGAATTGGTCCAGCTCGCCCCAGGCCTCCAGTCCGCTGGTAATATCCTCGAATACTCCCAAGGCGATATAGGAAGCCATATCCGGGGAATCCACCATGCCGATGTCGGGAAGCTGGCCGGAAACGGCGCCGATGGTGTACTGGTTCATCAGTTCTTCCCGGGCCATAAAGGTAACGGTTATATTCACCTTCTCGTCCGCGTGGAGCTGGCTGAATTCATCCGCGAGCATCTTCAATGCCGAAGCCTCATGCTCAAAATAGTGCCAAATAGAGATGTTTTTCGTCTCCGCCGCCGCGGTTTTCCCGCTTTCTGATTTTGAGCATCCCGCCGTAAGCATTATGGCAAGAATACAGACCGCTCCCCCGAATACGAAACCGGATCGCTTTTTCATTGTTCCTCCTCCTCAATATGAGACACGTATATCATGTGCTATACGTAATTCATATTGTACCCCCTGTTTCTTAATAGAGTCAACAGCAAATTTCAATTTTTTGCCGGTTTTTTACCGGCGCCCTGTTCATATACCGCGCAATCCGTATATACTGGCCTCATGGGTATCACACAAAAGGAAATAGCCCGGGCATTGGGAATATCTCTTATCACCGTGAGCAGGACCCTCAACAATACGGGGTATGTTTCTCCTGGGATGAGAAAGAAAATAACCGAATACGCTCAAAAGCAGTCGTATATACCCAATAGGGCGTCCCGCTCGCTGGTACGCAAAGAGCCGCGCATCATCGGAGTATTCTCCTCAGCCACCCCTGAATATTTTTGGACAGATATACAGAAAGGGACCGCCCTGGCAGCCGGGCAGATACATTATTTTAACTACAGAGTGCATTTTTATAATGTCCCTGATTTTGATACCCGCTATTTCAAGCGTCTCTTAAAGCGGGAGATTAAAAAGGGGCTTTCAGCCGCCGCCTTTGCAAATATATGGCTCTTTGATATGGAAGCAATTTTTAATATCGCTGATACGGAAGGAATACCCTGGATTCTTTACAATGTTGACGCCCCCGGTTCCAAGCGCCTCTGTTATATTGGGACGGATTACCCTGCGGGAGGCCGTTTAGCGGCAAATTTTATCGGCAAAGCGCTGGATATAAAAACGAATGGGACGGTTTTGGTCATCAACATCAGAGAAGACGCGGACCGCCTGGTTTGGCCGGATATTAACGCCCTCCGCAGTCAGGGCTTTACCGATAAAATGAATGAATGTTACCCCTGCGTCAAATGCCATGTGGAGCATATCAATTCCTTGCCTCCCCTGCGGGACAGCCAAAGCCAAATTCGGAACATTTTAACCCGCTATCAAGGGAAAGCGGATGCCGTTTATTTTATTCCCGCCCTCAATACCCCTTTCCTGCATGAACTGGAGCGGCTGGATTACCGCAATGCCATCACGGTACTCCACGACATTGAAGCGTCTTCTTTACAGGGGCTCCGTTCAGGGCTTTTAACCGCCGCGGTCTACCAGGACCCGGTTCTCCAGGGTTATAGATCGGTAAAAACGCTGGAAAGTATCCTGGAATCAAAGGACCGGTCCCGGCGGCAGGATATTAAGATTGCCCACAGCCTGATTTTTAGAGAGAATATCGAATTTTTGGACAACTTCTCCTGGCTTGAGAAATGAAAAAGCGCGCTCAGCCAGGCCGCCGGGGAGACCAATGCCTCCGCCCTTGACACCGCTGATCCTATCCCTAAACATATACCATAAGAGGGTTACCATGCGTGCTTTAGTTACCATTCAAAGAGTAAAGGCGGTACGCGCCATCGCCGGTTCGGATTTCCTTGAAACCGCGCTTATCATGGGCTGGGAGTGCGTGATCAAGAAAGGCGAATTCAAAGAAGGGGACCGGGGAGTATATTTTGAAGTGGACAGCTTTCTGCCCGTGGAGCCGCGCTATGAGTTCTTACGCCATTCTTCGTACCGGGAAAGCGCCTATAACGGCAAAGGCTTCCGCATCCGCACCGTCAAACTGCGCGGCCAGCTTTCGCAGGGCCTCCTCGTGCCGCTCTCGTTTTACCCGGAGTTAGAAGGATGCGCCGAAGGCGAGGACGTAACGGAGCGGCTCGGCGTCAAAAAGTGGTCTATCCCCGAAACCGCGGGCACCGGCGGGACCATCATCGGCGACCGGCCCTACGGCCTGCCCCCGTCCGAGGAAATCCGCATCCAGTCGGCGCTTGAACTGCTTGACGAACTGCGCGGAAAACCCTACTCCATCACGACCAAGATGGACGGCACATCCTGCATGGTGTACTTCATCGACGGCAAGATAGGCTGCTGCAGCCGGAATAAGGAAATCAAGGATGAAGAGAGCGCCCTGTATTGGACGCCGGTCTATAAATACGGCCTGCGGGAGAAATTCGCCCGTTACGGCAAGAGTCTGGTGCTGACCGGGGAACTCTGCGGCCCCGGCATACAGCGGAACCGGCTCCGGCTGTCCGCGCTTGAATGGTACGTGTTTGACGTACGGGACTGGGACGCGGGCGTCTATGTTCCCTATGACCAGGCGGCGGCAATTTGCGCGTCTCTGGCGGTTCCAGTGGTTCCGCTTGAGGAGCGGGGCATGAGCTTTTCTTACACCCTGGAAGCGCTGCTGGAAAAGGCCAAAGGCAAGTACCCCAGCGGGCTTGACAAGGAAGGCATCGTGGTACGCGATCTCAACGCTCCCAAGGCGGTTTCATTCAAAGTGCTGAACAACGATGCGCTCCTCAAAGAGGCGGATTAGGGCGGTTGGCAAGAAGACGTCCGGTGTGCGTGAGGCGCCCTGGCTAAAGCCTTCGCGCAGGTGTGAGAGCATGGGGGATTACGAGCGCTACGCCGGGCCGCAGCACTCCGTCAACGCCCTGGCGGGCGCGTTTATTTGCCGCGCACCGCTCAGGCTAAAGCCTTCGCGCAGGTGGGAGAGCATGGGGTATTACGAGCGCTACGGCGGGCCGCAGCACTCCGTCAACGCCCTGGCGGGCGCTTTTGTTTGCCGCGCACCGCTCAGGCTAAAGCCTTCGCGCAGGTGTGTTGAAGACCTCACCGCCGGGGACAATTCTGTATTGTTCTCAGTCAATAAATAAATTGCCGGGTATATCCAGGGCCGGTGGGGTTGCCTGACCTCGTATACGTCCCCTTTGAACAGGCTCTTACAGCAATCAGCAGTTCAAAGTATCACCCCTCATGCGGAGCGCTGATGGCGCCAGACGTCTTTTTTAGTAAAGAGTAAAGAGGAGCGAGGAAATAGTAAGCGGCGGTTGCGTGTTTAGGCAGCTCCCCATGTACCGCGCTTAAGGAAGCGCTGATTAAATCAGGGGTTTTAACACAGTCCACGGATTAAAACCGCGGAAAACGCGGAAACCGCACGGAAAAGGACTTCCTTTCAGCGTCCCTTCCGCGCCTTCCGTGGTTTGTCTTGGGAACGTACCAGTGTAAAAAGTTTCCCGGAGATTGAAGCAAAAACGTGAGGCCGCGCCCCCCGGTTAGTTGATGCGGAAACGGACCGGGTAGCGGTAGCGCACCGCTACTGCTTCACCATTGGCCTCTGCGGGCTTTCCCTGCCGGCCCGTAAAAGCCTTCACCGCCGCCTCTCCAAAACCGCGGCCCGGCGGTTCCTCCCGCAGAATCACTATCCGCTGAACCGCGCCCTGCCGGTCAACAAACAGCTCCAAGTGTACGATCCCTTCGATGCCCGACCGCAGTGCAATAGGAGGATACACCACCGCCGCCATAATCTCCCGCTCCGAAAAAACCGGCGGCGCGGATACCTTGTGCATGGGCAGGTAGTTCTCCTCCCCCGGCGGCGCGTACTGGACAGAAGGCGGCGTAAACGCCAAAGGGGATGCCGTCACCTGATCCGGCGCGGTATCAGTCTCGATCATCTTTTCCGCGATAGCCTCCGCCGCGTTCTCCACAGGCGGCGCTTGCGGCGGAGGGGGGGGAGGAGGCGGCTCCTCCTCCAGCAGGTCGGTGAGCTTCATCACCTGCGCCCCCTGATCCGGCGCCTGCGGCGGAACATTCACCCGGATCGCCAGAAACAGGATCAGGGCCAGATGGACCAGCCCCACCCCGATAAAAAGCCACAGCCGCGTTACATTCGTTGCGCTATCCATTTTTCACCACAAAACTCACCACCCGGTATTGCAGCGCTTGGAGCACCCGCAGCACCCGGTGCACCTCCCGGAACGGCGTCCCCCGGTCGGCGATGATATGGAGCCGCGTATCCGGCGCGTTCCGGTACAGGTCCTCCACCGCAAGCTCCACCGTTTGCAGCGTACACGGCGCCCCGTCCAGGTACACCCCGCCCCCCGCGTCAATCCAAATCTCCACGTTCTTCTCCGCGCTCGTCCGCTTGGCCGCCGCCGCCTCGGGATACTCGATCTTCACCTCCCGCCGGTAGTTGATCAGCGACACCAGCATGATAAAGATCAGGAGCAGGAACGCCACATCCGACATCGAGTTCAGGGGAACCGCGAAGCGCCGCCGCCGCCGGGAAAGTTTCACGGCCCCTCCTCCTGTAGGGTAAAGGAAAAGGAATCCACCTGGAGTGTCTGGGCAAGCTCCACAAAGGACACCACCTGCTGCCAGGGCGCGTCCGGCGCCACAGAGAGGAGCACCGCCAGATTCGGATTCGCCCCCAGGGCCGTGCGGATTTCCTGTTCCGCGGCAGCCCGATCCAGGACCCCGCCCCTCAAGCGGATTGCTCCCGCCTGGTCAAGCTCAAAACGCAGCAGGTCTTCTTTCAGGATCATCCGCGTCGAATCCTTGGCGGGGAGATTCATCAGGAAGCCCTTGTTGATATTGAAGCCCGCAATCACGATAAAGTAGATGATTAGCAGAAAGGCGATGTCGCTTGACGCGCTCGACTCGCCAAAGCCCGTATTCTTCTTCCGGTTCAGCGTCATGCCGCGCCCCCGCCTAAATCCCTTCCCCGGCGTAGACGGGAAGCTCCGCCGCGCCCCGCGCCGCCAGTTCGGTGATAAGGTCGGAGCAGGTCTTCTCCACGTCCGCGGCGAACTTGTCTACCACGTGGGAGAAGAGGGAATGGGCGATCATGGCGATGATGGCGATGATAAGGCCGAATACCGTGGTGATCAGCGCCTCGTAGATGCCGTTGGCCACGATTTGGGCGTTGACTTCCGTGGCCTCGGCGATGGATTTGAACGCCCCGATCATGCCGGACACCGTGCCCAGGAAGCCCGTGAGCGGCGAGAGGGACCCCAGGGCGGTGAGGAAGTTAAAGCCGTTCTCCAGGGAGTTAATGCAGGCCAGGGCCTCGGCCTCCACCGCCTTCTCCATGCGGTTCTCCGAAAGCCCGGAGCGGTTCACCAGGGTCAGGAGGATACGCGCCCCCAGGCGGCGCGTGGACAGGGCCTGAAGGTAGCGCCGCGCCCCGTTCAAGTCCCCGGCCTGAATGTACCGCTCCACTTCCGCCTTGAGGTCCTCCAGGGCGAGGTTATGGTACAGGAGGTAGATAACCCGTTCCAGGGCGATGGCGATGGCGGCCACCGAGAAGAAGAGGAGCGGCCACATGAAGACCCCGCCCATTTGAAAGAGCGCCAAGAGAGAAAAAGTCGTCGTATCGGCGGACATGGAAACCTCACTTTGTCATTTTGTTTTCAACAGCCGCATCTCCTGCGAGAGCGGCGTTATTATACGATCCCAGGCGAACTGGAGATATATCCAGGCGGCGGCCTCTTCCCAGTCCCGCAGGAGCGTCCCTGAATCGCGCAGTTCCCGCAGCGCTTCGGGGAAGACCCGCCGGGTATAGCTTTTGTTCCAGCGGACATCCAGGGCCCTGACCCATTCGGGCGGCTCCTGATCCCAGGACGCGGGCCGGCGTTTGGGCGATACCAGTTCCGGGAAGAGAACCGCCTGCCAGTACGCCTCGAAGCCCGCCTGATCGGGGAATTCCCGGTCTCCGGCGGCGCTTTGCATCCACGCGGCCAGCTCGCTGATCCGTGCGTCCCGGTTGCGGAGCGCGGTCAGCGCCTGTTCGCCGTACAGCCGGCTGTCCGCCCGCCGTATCCGCCCTTCCCGGATGTCGAGGACCTCCAGGCCCGGATCGAGCCGGAAGAGGGCCTGGCCGCCGTTCACCCAGAACGTTCCGCCCCCGGCTAACTCCCGGCTGAACTCGTTCCAGCCCGAATAGTTTGTAGCGGTAAACGAATAGGACCGGAGGGAGAAGCCGCCGTCTATGGCGGGC
>JAITHH010000235.1 GCA_031280065.1 Treponema sp.
GCCCTCCTGGGGAATGGTTAGGTACATGTCTAGCGCCATAGCCATCCGAGCGGACTCGGTTAAAGCCTTTATAGAAAACCCCGTATTCTTATCTTCTCTATCAAGCTGGTTCTTTGCCCAGCTCCTCAAAGCGGTAATCGTGCTGCTGAGAAGAGGGTCTAAGCGGAGCGCGAGGGAACTGATTGAAACTATCGCCTGGCGCACCGGCGGTATGCCCTCAAGCCACGCCGCGCTCGTTTCGTCCATGAGCGCCTCGGTCGCCATCCGGGAAGGGATAGGCTCCAATCTGTTCGTGGTGGCCCTGTTCATGTCGTTCATTGTGATGCGGGATGCGATGGGAGTGCGCCGTTCTTCGGGACTCCAGGCGCGCTATCTGAACTGGCTGGGCCGGCAGTTGGCGGAAAAGCAGGAAATCGAGTATCATCCAATCAAGGAAATACACGGTCATACCCCCCTGGAAGTGGTGGTCGGTATGTTTTTGGGGATTTTTATTGCCGCGGCCTATGCTTATTTGTAAGAAACGCGCCCTTTTGGTCATGCTTTTTTCACTCGCCCTGGGAGCGGCCAATTTTCTGGCCGCGCCGGGACTGCTCCCCCAAGAGCCGGAAGGCGCTTTCGCGGAACTTTCCCTGGACGCGGACTATGCGGAATGGGAACTGCTTGACGGTCTGGCCGCCGCCGGTATCGGGCCCGTTATCGCCGAGTCCACCCAGGAGGTGTTCCTTGACGAATTCGGGGAACTGGTGAGTCTGCCCCTGGAAGCCTTTTTCCAGCGCGTGGAGCCCTTTGACCCCCGCAATGACGGCTATGCCGGGCGGCTCCGCTCGTTCTTCGTGCGGGACGGGAGGCGCTATCTGTATCTCCCCGCGTCCAGCGGCCTCCGCGCACGGATAGCCCCGGTTCTGGGGGACGTTCCCTATTCCCTCGTGCCGGCTCACCGGGGATGGTCCAGCGCCTGGTATCTTCTCTTCTTTGTTCTGGGAGCGGCGGGGGCCTTTCTGCTGGCCGGGCCTTCCCTGACGGCGCTGGCCGTGATTCCCCCGTTATCGGGGCTGGTCTTTTCCGGCCCCCCGGGACTCGCCCTGGCCGCCGCGCTGTTCGGGCTTTTCGGGACGCTCCGCGCTTCCCTGGCCGAATCGCCGTCCTTCCGCGGTCCCGGAGGCATATACCGGCGCGGTTTCAGCGTTTCCTGCGCCCTGCTGTTCATGCTTTTGTGCGCCTGGGTATGGCGGCGGTGGGCGATACCCTTCCAGACCGGCTTACGGGGCGTTCTTTCCTTCTGCGCGGTCTTCGCCGCCGCCCTCATGGCGGAATTCAGCATGGAAAAAGAGCGGGGCCGCGCCAAATTCGCCCCGGTGTCCATCCGGGCAGGTCTGCCCGGACGGGAACGTGTTTCCGGCCTGTTCATCACGCCCCGCTGCGCCGCGCCCTTAGCCCTGGCTGCGGCGGGGGCGCTCTTGGTCCCCCCGCTTTTCGGGGGCGGGCCCGCCGGGGAGCCGTTCGCGGGGCTTGGGGAAGATTTCCCCCTGATCTCCGCCGCCGAATACGAGGCCCACGCCGCGTTTCAGGCGTCCTTTTCCTACCGTTCTTTGCATGAAGGGGACGCTGAATCCCCGGTCCCCTATCAGCGCTACGCCCTGGCGGAGGATGGTTTGATTGCGGCGGTTCCATTGGAAGCGGTGTACGCGGAGGATGTGTATGTTGAATCCCTGCCCCCGTTCCCGCTGGAAGCGCTGATGAGTTTCATCGGGCGTTCCGGGCAGGAGCGTACGGCGCCGGGCGGGTTTTTGACGGAACAGGGGCGTTTGTTAGCCCTGGTTATGGGCGTTTTGAGCGCGTGGGCCCTGTTTCCCCGGTTCCGCCGCCGGAAGAGCGGGAAGCCGGGGATGCCGGCGGTGTATCAGGATAAACAGGCGGCAGCATGAAAGTATATTCGTTTCCCCGGGGAGGGCTTCGCTATGAGGACCCGTCCATCGCGTTTAACGCCTCCAGCGCCGGGGCCTTTCTCCCGGCGCTCTCGGTTATCCCCCTGATCCAGCACGCGGGAAGCCGGGCCTACCCCATCGTCGGGGTCGGGGACTGGGTAAAGGAAGGGATGCTCATCGGACGGGGCCAGGGCTTGGGTTCGGCGAACATTCACGCCACGGTGCCGGGCAAGGTGGTGCGGATGGTTTCGTGGAAGATGGCCGAAGGCATTACCAATGACGCCCTGGTGATCCGCATGGAAGGCTCGTTTGAAAAGCTGGGCAAACGGGAAGAGGTCTTTCCTTGGGACGGGCTTTCCCCCTTTGAGCTGCAGCGGATCATCACCGAGTACGGGATTGTGGAGATGGAAGGCGCGGGACAGCCCGTGTCGGACATGCTTTCCGCGTTCCGCTCCCTCTCGGACCCGCTTACCCTGGTGGTCCGCTGTGTGTTCGACGATCCCTGGCTGGCCGCGGACTACACGCTCTGCTGCGAGCGCCTGGAGGCGGTGGCCGAGGGAAGCGCCATTGCCGCCCGCGCCGCCAGGATGAGCCGGATTGTGTTCGCGGTTTCATACCGGGAGCGGGAATTGGGCGAGCGGCTGATGAATGCCGCCGGGGCATGGGGCCTTCCCGCGTCTGCGGTGTTCACCGGCTCCCGCTATCCCCAGCGGAACCGGCGGGAGCTGGAACTGGTGCTCCGGCTCTACGAGAAGAAGGAAGGGGCGGAGCTGGGCTCTCTGCTCATCCTGGGGCCGGCGGCGCTGGCGGCAATTCATGACGCGGTCAAGCTGCATAAGCCCATTCTGGATCGCTATGTGGCGGTAGGAGGAACGGCGGTGAAGCATCCCCAGGTGATGAAGGCCCGGCTTGGGACGAGAATACGGGAACTTTTTGAGGAATGCGGCGGTTTTGCGGACCGGCCTGCCCGTATCGCCTCCGGGTCGCCGCTGCGGGGCAGGGCCGTTGCGGACCTGGACGAGCCGGTGATGAAGACCACCAGCGGCGTGTTCGCGCTGCGCGAAGCCGGAGTGGGGAAAGGGACGGTCCGGGATTGTATCGGCTGCGGGGAATGCCGGGCCGTATGTCCGGTCGGGCTGGACCCGGAAGACCTCTACAAGCGGGTGTCCGCGCGCGGCAAAGACGGCGAAAGCCAGGCGGCGCTCCCGGAGACGGGGTGCCACGGCTGCGGCTGCTGCGAGGCGGTCTGCCCCTCCCATCTGCCTTTGAGCGTGAGCATCGCGTCCGCCGGGGAGGATCACCGGTGAGCGGCAATCTCGCGGCGCGGCGGCTCCTGTTCCTGCGGCCCCAGGTGAATCTCTCCCGCGCCGCCGCGGCCCGTATGTGGCTCGTGGCGGCCTGCGCGGCCCTGGCGGTGCTCCAGTCCTCGCTTACCGACTCCTTCGCTTCCCTGACCGTCGCCTTGAGCGCGGTGGCCGCAGCTATCGTGTCCGAACTCCTCTGCAGCCTCAAGCGGGGGGGGCCTTTCCTGGGGGACGGCAGCGCCATCGCCTCCGCCTTAGTATTGACCCTGCTCTTACCCAACCGGCTTCACCCCCTGGCCGCCGCCCTGGGCGCTTGCTTCGCCATGGTTACGGCGAAATTCAGCTTCGGGGGTCTGGGCGCCAACTGGGCCAACCCCGCGCTGGCCGGCTGGCTCTTTATCCGGTATTCATGGCCCGCCGCCTTTGAAGCCGCGCTGGAAGGCTCCCCGGTCCTCCTCCTTTCGGGGGAGGCGGGCGCGGCGGGATTCACCCAATGGGCCGCAGCGTCCGCATCCGGCTCGTTGGCCGATACCCTCTCGCGGGACGCGGCGGCCTTTTTGAACGATACCGTCCTTTCCCTCTTCGGCGCGAAACTGCCGGAGGGCTATATGGGCCTCTTGCTGCCCTCCGCGCCGGGCATAATCGCCGACCGGGGGCTGTTCGCCCTGCTCGTTGGCACGATCCTCATCACCGCGGCGCGGGTAAGCCGCTTCTGGATACCCCTGCTGTTCCTCGCGGTCTACGCGCTCTTGGCGCGGTGCTTCGGCGCGATACCCTGGGGCGGTGGTTTTGGGGAGGGGGATATGCTCTACGGTCTGTTCTGCGGGGGCGTTATTGCCGCGGCTTTCCTCACCGCCGCGGAGCCGGTTACCGGGCCCAAGTCGAGG
>JAITHH010000303.1 GCA_031280065.1 Treponema sp.
ATAAAAATGGACGAACCGGCGGTATTGAAGGGCGGTCTTGCAGGACTCCAGCAGGGTCCGGAAACCGGACTTGCCCCGGGGGACCGGCATCCCTCCCAGGAGCCGGGTAAAGGTTCCCAAAAAGGGAGTTTCCACCGTGGCTTCCAGCAGGGTATGCCAGGTCATCCGGGGCCATACCGCGCCGCTCACCAGAACCGGGTCCAGGAACGTAGTGTGGTTTGAGACCAGCACCGCCCGGGAAACGCCCCGCAGCTTTTGCCGGTTTTTATAGCGGGTTCCCAGCAGCATCGCGTTGAAGGTTTGAGCAATGATGAATACCGGGTAGAAGGTCAGTACCGACACAATCCGAAAAGGCAGCGAACAATCAATGAGCGGTCTGCCGCGCTTATAAGCCATAGACGCCCCCTTGGACTTGCATCACGTAACCACCCGCCCTTTCCAGAGGAAACCCCGCCCGGAGATCGTCCTGAACCAGGACCAGCCGGCCATGTACAGGAGATTCAGGTACAGGAGGGGCCAGAGGAATCCATACCACCAGTTGAGCCGCAGCCCCAGGAACATGAAAACCCAGGTAAGGGTATAGAGGATAACCACCGCGAAGATATGGAGGGTCCAGGGGCTGGACACGGCCATACAGAGGAACAGCAGGGGGAAGGGGAAGAACAGGAAGAAGAACACCGCGATTGCCATAAGAAAGAGGAGCAGCGTGTTTTTTCCCAGAAAATCGAAAATATTTTTGCCGATTCCCGTTACTGCGGCCCGGTAGCCCTCGTACATCCGGCATTTGACATGGTCGGCAATGTTGAGGAAGCGGGTACCGTAGCCCTTGCTTTTCACGTAGCGGGCCATGTAAATATCCTCGCTGGTTTTTTTCTTGAACGCCTCGCAGCCGCCAATAGCCTGGAACACCTCGCGCTTAATCACAATGTACTGGCCGATGGCCGCGGAAAAGCATCTCAGCTTGGTAAAGCGGTTGAGAAACAGGGGGATAAAAAAGCCCGTGAGGAAGAACATCAGGGGGACAGTGATCACCTCGCCGAAGGTGCGGAAGACCTGCCCGATGTAGCCGGAGATCATATCCGCCTTGAGGCCTTGGAGATTGGTAACCGCCCAGGAAATGCTGGTCGGGCCGTGCCGCGTGTCCGCGTCGGTAAAGAGGAGAATCTCGCCTTTTGCCTGCGCTGAGAGCTGATGCAGGGCGAAAGGCTTGCCGTACCAGTCCTCCGGCAGGGGCCTGCCCGTGAAGACCCGGACCCGGCTGTCCTCAGCGGCGATGCGCTCCAGGATGGCGGCGGTGGCATCCGTGGAATTATCGTTGAGCACCAGTATCTCGTAGTTTTTGTACACCTGATCCCGCAGCGAATTCAGGCAGCGTTCGATATTCTTTTCCTCATTCCGCGCGGGGATGAGTACCGAAACCAGCGGCCCGTCAAAAATCCGCGAACTCATGGTAAAACGCCATATCTCATAGTGGTTTGCCAGGGAGAACAGGAAGAAGTAGGAAGCCGCCGCAACCAGCGCGTTATAGTAGTAGGGACTTAACAATTCTGACAGCCAGTCGAACATATGAACCTCGTATCCCGCCGTATCAGGATTTCGCAAGCAGATCGTGCGCGAATTGGTTGGTGGGGTAGACACCCAAGGCCCGCACCAGCCAGGGACGGGCTTCGGCGTACTTCTTCTGCTGGACGTAGGCGTAGCCGATGGCGGCATACACATTAAAGCGGTCGTCCCGGTGCAGGTCCCGGTCATAGCGGCCCGCAATGTCTTCCATCATTTGAATTCCCTTCCGGTAGTTGTTAAACGGCGCGGGCGCGTAGACCCAGCGGGAGGCGATCATGATCTGGGAGGCCGTGTTCCGGGGGTTCAGTTCCAGGGCGTTCTTGGCAAAACGCTCCACCTTGAGCCCGTTAGCCATGGCGTAGGACACGGGCCGCACCGCGCAGGACCGGGAAATGTTTTCCGCCAGCATCTGGTAGGCCTCCGCGCCGGGCTCCGCCTCCAGCGCCTGTTCCGCCCAGGCAATCCCCGCCTCATAGCGGGCCGCAGCCTCGTTCTTCCGCTCCTCATTCTGATAGGCCTTGCCCATCATGTACTCGCAGCGGGAGAGGAGAATACCGCGCACCGCCCCCGCGGGCAGGGCTTCGGCGCGGCGTTTCGCCGCCTCGTACAGGGGACGAATCCCCTCGGCGTCGAGGGTTTGCTCATACACGGCGTCCCGCAGGAGGATAAACCAGTCAGGCAGGGGATCGCGGCGCCATTCCTGCGCTTCTATACTCATAGTGAGGATCAGAAGATAAAGAATATGGGGGGCCCAGGCCCCCCAAGCCCCCCTCCGGCCTTGCGCGTGATCCGGCAGGGGCGCGGGAGCAGATGATCGTACAATTGTTGGGTTCATGGTATCAATATAGCGTACCGGGGGCGAATTTACTCTTAATCTGCGCAAAATAATCATCCGCTTCATCCGCTTCCACCGCCTTCTCGCCCTCGTGGTATTCAATCAGATGCGCCGGAATCTCCGCCAGAAACGGCGAAGGGGCGCTGTCCCCGACGGTCTGCGCCTTCCGCCGCTTCTGGCAGCTCGTGATGTAGAGCTTGTCCCGGGCGCGGGTAATCGCCACGTAGAAGAGCCGCCGCTCCTCCTCCAGATTGCCCTCGCCTTCCTCGATGCTGCGGGCGTGGGGGATGATTCCGTCCTCCGCCCCGGCGATGAAGACCACGGGGAATTCCAGCCCCTTGGAAGCGTGAATCGTCATCAGGTTGACCTTGCCCAGGCCCGCTTCCTCGCCGGGGCCGTCGTCATTGCTCGTGATAAGGCTGATCCGGTTGAGGTATGCGTACAGGCCCGAATCGGGGGTGTCGGGGTTCTTTTCCCAGTCCTCGATGGAGCGGATAAGGTTCTCGATGTTGAGGAATTTCCAGCGGGCGGCTTTCTCGTTCTTGCTGTGTTCCGACACCAGGTAGGACCAGTAATCGATCCGGTCCGTCAGGAGCCGTACCTGCTGGGAGAGGGGCGGCTTCCGGCTCAGAATCTGCTCCCGGAACCCCTCGATGAGTTCCATGAAACGGTCGATTTCCGCCTTGCCCGTATCCTGGAACAGGGTATCCTGGGCGTAGCGGACCTGGCCCATCGCGTCCCAGAGGCTTCCCTCCCGCTTCTTGGCCAGGTCCGAGAGGCCCGTGATGGTGCTCTTGCCGATTCCCCGCCGGGGGGTGTTGATGATCCGCAGGAGATTCACGTCGTCATCGTGGTTGGCGATGACCCGCAGATAACTCAGCACATCCTTGATCTCCTTGCGCTGGAAGAAGCTGGTTCCCCCGGAGACCCGGTAGGGAATGTTTGCCGCGAGGAACGCCTCTTCAATGCTCCGGGTCATGGAGTTGGTCCGGATCAGCACCCCGAAGTCCTCGTATTTGAGCCGCTCCCGGATGCGGAGTTCCCGGATCCGCGCGGCGATGAAGTCCGCCTCCTCACTCTCGTTCTGGGGATGAAAGAGTTCGATGGGCTTGCCCCCGCCGTTGCCCGACCAGAGGGTCTTCTCCTTCCGGTTGGTGTTGTTGGAGATGACCCCGTTGGCCGCTTCGAGGATCGTGGTGGTGGAGCGGTAGTTCTGCTCCAGCTTGATTTCCTCCACGCCGGGGAAGTCCCGCTCGAACATCAGGATATTCTCGTAGTTGGCCCCCCGCCATGAGTAGATGGACTGGTCATCATCCCCCACGACGCAGACATTCCGGTCCGCCAGGAGGCGCATCAGCCGGTACTGGATAAAGCTCGTGTCCTGAAACTCGTCCACCATGATGTAGCGGTAGCGCCGCCGGTACGTCTCCCGGATATCCGGGCGGGTTTCAAAGAGTTCGATGGGGAGCGTGAGCAGATCGTCAAAGTCCAGGGCGTTGAAGACCTTGAGCCCGTGCTGGTATTCGCGGTAGACCCCCTCGAAATCGGCGCTTGCCCCGGCTCCCCAGCGGAGCGACCCGATCTTGACGCCGGAGAAGATGAATCCCAGCTTGTAGAGGTCCACCCCTTCGGGGGACAGCTTGCATTCCCGCAGGCTCTCTTTGATGAGTTCATAGCGGTCGGTTTCATCATATATAGAAAAGTTTTTGCGGTAGCCGAGGATTTCGATCTCCTCCCGCAACAGCTTGACCCCGAATGCGTGAAACGTGCTCACCGTGAGGTTCTGGAGCTTCTTCCCGGTGAGTTCCTTGACCCGGCTTTCCATTTCCCGGGCCGCCTTGTTGGTAAAGGTCAGGGCCAGGATAGCCGATTGGGGGATGCCCCGCTCCAGCATGTGGGCGATCCGGTAGGTGATCACCCGCGTCTTGCCGGAACCTGCCCCGGCGATGATCAGCACCGGCCCCTCCAGGGCTTGTACCGCCCGGAGCTGGGGGCCGTTCAGTTCTGTTTGAAGATGCGTCATGCCGCCTATTGTACCCGGAGATGCCGCCCTGTTCAAAGTCCGCCAAGTAAACGCGCCCGCAGGGCGTTGAGGCGGTCTCTGCGGGACGGCGCAGTGCCGTTGCGGGGGTTCCACCCACAAACCCCCGCCAAGCAGCCGCGCCCGCAGGGCGTTGAGTCGGCGATGCGGCCTGGCGTAGCGCTCGTAATGCCCCTTATTAGCACAGATGCGCGAAGGCTTTAGCCTGAGCAGGGCGCGGCCGGAGGGCCATCGAACCGTAGGTTCGATGGCCCCCCGGTCCCCCCGGTTAAAATCACGCTGAGCGGTCAGGACGGAGGACTTCGGCGCCGTTTTGATATACGTGACTGGGGCTGGAGCCTTCATCAAGATAGCAATGCAGCAGAACCCGGATAACCCGCTCCAGCCCTCCCCGTGCGGCGGCTTCCTGGACGGCGAACAGGGCCAAATCCGCCCCCCTGCCGGATTGACGGAGAGCTGCGGCGGGATTCTTCGCGTCCAAATCGGGCGTTACCGAGAAGATCAGAGAGACAATATCCCCCTCCGCCAGACGGTTCCGCTCCAGCAGCGCGTCATAGAGCGCGGCAACCCGCTTGCATATATCCACTTCCCCGTTTTCACAGCGAGTGGCCCCCCGCAGCGCGTAGAGCCGCTTTCCCGCCTCCGCCGTTTTGCCGTTCATCCGCCGTTCCCTCCCCCTGCCGCCAGAATAAAGAGCGCAAAAGCGGCGGTAATCGCCCCGAAGCCCCCCAACAGCACATACGAACCGGCTCCGAGCAAAAAACGATACCTCCCCCGGCGGAACAGAAACCGGAAGGCGGCGGCTATCCCATAGCCTGATGCGATAAGCAGGGCCGCGCCGAAACCGGAAGTCAGCCTGAGCAGCGCCGCTTGAGTGCCGTCCATAAAGCCCTGCCTGATACCCACCGCGTATAAGAAGAGGGAAAAGCAGTCCATCATAAAGAGAAAGAGGCTCCCCCTTCTTATCAAGAGAGGAATCAAAGACGGTCCCGGCAGTCTAATAAAGCCCATCTCCCCTTCGTTCCTCCATTTCCCGGAAAATTACCGGTAAGCCTCCGCGCTTCCCTTGTCCCGCGCCAGTATATTAGGTTATAATGCAAACATATCATACGGGGAAGGTACTATGAGGAAGTTTTTTGTAGGGCTTATTCTCATCCTGATTTTAGGGGGGACCGCCTTCTTCTTCGGCTGGGCCCAGCTTACCGTTCCCCCCGGTTCGTATGGGGTGATGCGCTCAAAGACCCATGGCATTGACGCCGGTCTTATCCGGGAGGGTGAATTCCGCTGGGTATGGTACAAACTCATTCCGGCTAATGTCAGCATCACCCTGTTCACCCCTTCCCATATTGAGCGGCTTATCTCGGTACGGGGCGTCTTGCCTCAGGCGGATTCCTACAAGACCTTCTTGGGGCTGGACGCCCGTTTTTCCTATGAAGTGAGCGCGTCCCTCTCTTTTTCCATTAAACCGGAGGCCCTGGCCGCCCTCGTGAGCGGACAGGGCCTGACCAGCCAGGAAACGCTGCAGGACTACGAGGGGAAGCTGGCGGCGGCGCTTGAGAGTTTTGCTGAACAGCGCCTGCGGGTCTATGCGGAAGAGGGCGATACCCTGATGAAGCTCCTGGAGACCGGTTCCCCGGAGCGGCTTTTGGCAGACATACGCCATGCGTACCCTGACCTGGAAAATCTGTTCTGCGCTGTCCGCGCCTCCACGGTTCCCGACTTTGCGCTGTACCAATCGGCCCGTTCCTTGTACGAGGAATACCTCCAGCGGCAGAGGGAGCTGCTGGCCGCCGAAGTCAGGGAGTCCGCCGGGCGGCGATTAGAGTCTCAATTCCGCTTTGACGAGCTTGCCAGATACGGCGAACTTTTGACCAAATACCCCATCCTGCTCGAATACCTTGCCCTGGGGAACCGCTGATTAAATCAGGGATTTTAACAGCGTCCACGGATTACACGGATTTAAACCACAGATGTACACAGATTGCGAACCTTCGGTTCGACGCTGATGCTATTCATCTGTGGCATCCTTTTCATCCGCGTAATCTGCGGTTCCCCTGGTAACTGTTCTTTTTACCACAGAAACCGCACGGAAAAGGACTTCCTTTCCGCGTCCCTTCGGCGGTTCGGTTCGCTTTAATCAGCGTTGCCCTAGAACAGGAGCGCTAAACTAGGCAGGGGCGGGAGCCCCCGGTACTCCCTTCAAATCGCCGCGCTACTGGATATTGAAGTAAAAGCGTTCCAGGTAGGCGGCCCGCCGCCGGGCTTCGGCGCGGCGGGGGCTTTGGGGATATTCCTGAATCAG
>JAITHH010000056.1 GCA_031280065.1 Treponema sp.
TCTACGACGAAGGGGAGGTGATTCCCCAAACGGTAAAACGGACGGGCCCCAAGACCGGCAGGAACGATCCCTGCCCCTGCGGCAGCGGGAAAAAATACAAACACTGCTGCGGGCGTTAAAGGGGGGCGCGGGGGTACCCGGACGCGAGCCGGCGCAGCGTCCAGCCCCGCAGAGGGTGTCTGGTACTTTTTTATTTTTCCAAACAGCGCCCGCCCGCCCCTTGACCCGCCATGCCTGCCACAGTAACCTAACCGTATGCTGGTAAATCAATCTGCTATAGATATACGCTTGACTGAGTTTGATATAACATATTTTGCAGGAGGTTATTAATGAAGAGAAAAGCAGTGGTACTTTTGGTCCTGACTGCGGGTATCGCCGGTTTTATCTTTGCCGGCGGTAAACCAGAAGCCGGTGTACCGCCGGTACAAGATACCCCGCCGCCGGTTCAGGAGAAGGTCAGTCCGCCCGCGCCGGTGGTTGTGGAGAAGGAGAAGGTGCTGAACCTTCAGCCCTTAACGAGAGAGAACCTCAATTCAATTGGCAGGGAGCATATCGAGAGTTTGCAGTATTATCTCTCCGCCCCGCTCAGACTGGAAATGGAGACCACCGCCACCACGGGGACCGCCAAACAGGGCGCGGCGAAGGTTACTAGTACCTTGAAACGGGAGACCGTACTCTTTGAAGCCAGAACCATGGGAGTCGTTGCCAGTTCTTCAGACCGGGGGGGCGGTAAGCTGTTCCTTTCACTCTGTTTTGAAGAGGATAAGAGCTTGGTCCTTTCCTTCCTCCAGACCACTGATGGGTTTTTTGACTTCTATTACTCGGATCAGGATGTTATGCCCTACGGCGAGCAGAACTATATAGTCCATTACACAGAAGGCATTGCGCCGCGGCTGCTTATCAACTTCGAGAGTGTGCAGGAAATACAGGTCAACCAGCGCAAAGCGAAGGGCCGGACGATCCAGAACTAGTTTGCCGCGCTTTGCGCTTAAAACCGCAAAAAACCGGCTGAGTGGCGATTTTTGCCCTGCCTCCTGCGTTGGGTAAATTTTTCCCGCCGGTCAATTCAGGCGGGTAAAAGTTACGCAGAAAGGATATGAGCGGCTGCGCAATAGACGCGGCCGTGGCGCGTATAATGCCGTGAGCCCCTCTCTGTGAAGGCATAAACCGCACTTGCCGGGGTTTGGCATGATTTTTGCTTATATATAACCATGAAAGTACACAGCTTGTTATTAACCCTAGCCGCCTTGACAATCCTAGCGGGCTGCGCTCCCGCGAAAAAAACGGCGGCCTATGAATTCGGCGCGGTCCAGCGGGGCTCCCTGGAAAAAACCGTCTCCTCCACCGGAACCCTGAACCCCGTGGCGACCGTTAAGGTCCTGCCCCGGATGAACGGCAAAGTTGAAAAAATCTTTGTGGATTACAACTCCCCCGTAAAGCAAGGGGACGTGCTGGCGGAACTCAACACCGACGTGCTCCGGCTCCAGCGGGAACAGCAGAAGGCGTCGGTCATCAAAGCCAGGGCGAACTATGAACTCCAACTGCTCAACTACCAAAACCAGCAGATGCTGGCGGAAAAGAACCTCATTTCCAGCTACGAATTGAAATCCAGCAAGACCAGCCTGGATATACAGGCTGCGGACCTCGCCGCTTCCGAACTCAACCTCCAGGCGATTGAAACGGAGATCAACCAGTACGCCTATCTTACCAGCCCCATCAACGGCATCGTGCTGGAACGGAACGTCAACGTGGGCGACACCGTGGTGGAAAGCTCCAACAGCACCTCCGCCAGTATCTTCACCCTCGCGGAAAACCTGACGGAAATGCAGATCGAGGCCGGCGTGGGCGAACTGGACGTGGCGTCGATTCATCAGGGACAGGAAGTGCGGTTCACCTTGGAGAGCCTGCCGGGACGGACCTTCACCGGCGCGGTGGACAGCCTCCGCCTCGTGCCCAAAGTAACAAACAGCGTGGTCTCCTACACGGTGATCATCAACGTGGAAAACAAGGACGGCTCCCTCCTGCCCGGCATGACCTGCGCGGTGGAATTCATCGTAGATAGAAGAGAAAACATCCTCTTGGTTCCCAACGCCGCCCTGCGCTACCAGCCCACGGGCCTCAGCGCCGCTGAGATTTCAGAACTGGTCTTTAACGCCGGACTCCGGGGAATGAGTGACGAGCAGCGTGAAACGGCGGTCGCGGCCCGCGCCGAGGCGCAGTCAGCGCAGGCCGCCGCCCAATCAGCGCGGACCGGCGGGGCGCAGGGAACCGGCGGTTCCACCGGCTTGGCAAGCCTCGTCGGGGCCGGCGGGCCCGGGCCCGGCATGGGGGGGATGATGAGAGGGCCCGGCGGAGGGCCAAGCGCCCGGACCGGCAGCCAGGGGAGCGGCGGAACCGTGCGGAGAGCGGCGGCGGTCATGCGGAATATCTGGTATGTCAGCGATGAAGGCGCACTGGACGTGATGCGGGTACAGACGGGCATCACCAACGGCTCCCTCACCGAGGTATTCACCCGGGGCGGGGGTAATGATGGCAATAATATAGAAGGAATGAGGATCATCCTCCGGGAGAAGCTATGACGGCCAGGGTTATCGAGATGCGGGGCGTCAAGCGGGAATACCGTATGGAAGGCAAGCGGGCCGAGGAAGCCGTGGTGGTGAGGGCCCTGCGGGGGCTGGACTTTGCCGCCGAAGCCGGGGAGTTCGTGTCGATCATGGGCCCGTCAGGGTCGGGCAAGTCCACCTTGATGAATATTCTTGGCTGCCTGGACAAGCCCAGCGGGGGAACCTACGCCCTGGACGGCATCGAGACCTCCACCTCCGGGCCGGACGCCTTTGCCTATATCAGGAACCGGAAGATCGGCTTTGTGTTCCAGTCCTTCAACCTGCTGGCCCGGACCACGGCCCTGGAAAACGTGGAGCTTCCCCTGTTCTACCGCCGCCGGGAGCGGGGCGAGAA
>JAITHH010000057.1 GCA_031280065.1 Treponema sp.
CTTGACCCGCCGGGGTTTCTTTGACCTGATTACCCCAGGGGACGAAGTTATCCTCCAGCCGGAGAGAACCGGCAGTACCCCGGCGGCCGTTGAAACCGCGGCCAACCCGGAACTGCGGAATCTGCTGCGGACCCTGCGGTAACCCCAGGGAACCGGGTTTAAACCACGGAGAACGCGGAAGGAACAGGGAAATTAAATTTTCACTTTTTTTCCGGGGAATTTCCGTGTTTTTCCACAGTTCTTTAACTATGCTTTTCTTTGTTTCATTCCGGGGTATCGAAAAAGGCTTTTCCCGCCTCAAAGACCCGCTGTAAATGCGTATCCCACCGGGCTTCCCGCTGGGGATTCTCCCGGCTGACGGCATCCAGGATCAGCATCTCCCTATGGCGGACCCGGTTAGAAAGCCGGTCCTCCAGCATCACCTTTTCCATGGCCGGCCCCAGCCCGGTTTCCCGGAAGTAGGCTGCGGTGTTTCCCGCGGAACAGATGACCAGGCCCTTTTCAAGCCGCTTCATGGTTCCCTCCGCGGTGATAGAGTTACCGGCGGGATTTTCCGGGATGCCGTAGGCGAACCCGTAGGTCCAAACCCGGTCGAACCAGCCCGCCAGCTTTGCCGGGGCGTCGCTCCAAAACACGGGGTAGATAAACGCGATCCCGTCGCTCAGGTTGATCTTCCGCTGCTCCTCAAGCACATCCTCCGGCACGGGCAGATCCTGCCGGTAAAAGGCCTCCCGCCGGTATTCGGACTCATCCATATCGGTTCTGAACCGCATCTTGTAGAGGTCCGACAGAATCCAGCGGCGCCCCGCGCTTTCCAGACCCCGGATAAATTCGTCCCGTACATGCCGGGTAAAGGAATCCTCTGAGGGGTGCGCGTAGACGATAAATACTCCCTTTGATGATCCGCCCATGGTATCCTCCTATACCGCGTATTGGGCCAGGCAGAGCTGGTAATAGTGCCCTTTCAGGGCCATAAGCTCCCCGTGGCTGCCGATCTCGATGATCCGCCCATCGTCAATAACCATAATCCTGGTGCAGTCCCGGATGGTGGAAAGCCGGTGGGCGATGATGAAAGAAGTGCGGCCCTTCATCAGCGTGCGGATGCCCTCCTGCACAAGCTGTTCCGTGCCCGTGTCGATGCTGCTCGTGGCCTCGTCCAGCACGAGAATCCGGGGATTGCGGAGCAGCGTCCGGGCAAAGGCCAGAAGCTGCTTCTCGCCGTGGGAGATACCCCCGCCCCGCTCGGTGATCGGCGTGTCATAGCCCTGGGACAGCTTCTCGATAAAGACGTTGGCCCCGATGAGTTCCGCCGCGGCCCGTATCTCCGCGTCCGTCGCGTCCAGCTTGCCGTAGCGGATGTTGTCCGCGATAGTCCCCGTAAAGAGAAAACTGTCCTGGAGCATGATCCCCATCTGACTGCGCAGCGACTTCAGCGTAACCTTCATAATATCCTGACCGTCGATACAGACCTGCCCCTCCTCGATGTTGTAGAACCGCGACAGGAGATTCACGATGGTCGTCTTCCCCGCCCCGGTCGGCCCCACAATGGCGATACTCTCCCCCGGATGGCCGTCAAAGGTAACGTTCTTGAGCACCCTGCGGCTGCCGTCGTAGCTGAAACTCACGTCTTTGAATTCCACATGGCCCCGGACAAAGGGGAATTCCACCGCGCCCGGAGCGTCCTCGATCACCACCGGCTCCGCGATAGTGTCGAATATCCGGTCCAGGTAGGCCATGCCCGTAACAAAGGTGTTGTAGATATTCGCCAGGTTGATGATAGGCTGCCAGAAACGCCAGGTGTAGTTGCCCATTGCCAGGAGCATCCCGAAACTCGCCATGGGATTCATCCAATACGCCCCCATGATGTACACAAACGAGAACACGATCTGGCTGATCGTCTCCGTGGAGAACCACACCGTGTTGGAAATGTACTGGGCCCGCATCCACTCGCGGTTGCGGTCGTCCGCCAGCCGGTCCAGAATCCCCAGATTCCGCTCCTGCCGGTCAAAGGCCTGCGTTACCCGGACGCCGTCGATGGATTCCTGCACGTATGCGTTGAGGTTTGAGTTCTTATTGGAGACCCGCTGCCAAGCCTTGCGCTGCCGGGACTTGATAGTCCAGATGAACAGGGCCAGCACGGGGAGCCCCAGCACCGTTACCGCGGCCAGATTAGCGTTCACCCGGAACATGAAGAATATAATGAAGAGAATATTGAGAATTTCGATAATGAAGTTCAGGATGCCGTTGGAGAGCGCGTCCGAAACGCTGTTGACGTAAGGCACCACCCGCACGAATATTTTGCCGTGAGGCCGGCTGTCGTAGAATGAGAAGGGCAGCTTCTGCAAATGGACAAACAGGTCGTAGCGAATATCGTGGATGATGGACTGCCCGGCGCGGGCCACCAGAATGTTGCGGATCGCCCCAAAGCCGATGCTGATGACGATACTGCCCCCCAGAAGCGCGGCCATCATCAAAAGCAGGCGCACGTCCTTGTTGGGTATCGCCTCATCCAGGGCGCGCTGAATGAACAGCGGCCCGGACAGCCCCACCAGACTGCTGAGAATACTCAGGATCAGCGCCGCCAGCATGGGGCCCTTTACCCGCCGGAGGTAGGTTAGACAGTACTTGAAGTTGACAAAACTGACCTTCTCGTCGAGGTATTCATCGACATCGTACCGGTTGCGGCCCTGGGGCGCCGCTGTTTCCCGCGTTTTCGTTTTCATTTAGGTGATACTCGCTTTCCGCGCACCGGCGGAGTTCGTTAGAGCCGCATCCGGCATCGCGCCGGCGTTGTTCTGCAAATCCCAAATATGACGGTAGAACCCTCCCTGGGCCAACAGGCTTTCGTGGGTCCCCCGCTCGATGATGCGGCCCTGATCCATGACCAGAATGAGGTCCGCGCCCCGGAAGGAGGTGATCCGCTGGGCGATGATGATCTTGGTACAGGGGAAGTCGAGGGCCGCCAACTGATTCTGAATGTACTGTTCGGTCTCGCTGTCCACCGCGGACGTGGTATCATCCAGGATCAATACCGCCGGCGCTATTGCCAGGGCACGGGCCAGGGCGATGCGCTGCCGCTGCCCCCCGGAAAGCCCCACGCCCCGCTCGCCCACCAGGGTCTCGTAGCCGTCTTCCATCCGGCTGATGAAGCTGTCCGCGTCAGCCTGAACCGCCCGCCGCCGGATCATGTCCCGCTCCATCTCAGGCCGGCCATAGGCAATATTGCCCTCCACCGAGTCGGAGAATAGGAAGACCTCCTGCATGGCCAGCCCCACCTGGCGGCGCAGGGACGAGAGCGTATAGCGCTGGACATTCACCCCGTCCAGCAGCACCTCCCCGGATACCGGCTCAAAAAACCGGGTCAGCATATTGATAAGCGAGGTCTTGCCTGAACCCGTACTGCCCAGGATGCCCAGGGTCTGGCCGCCTTCTACCGTAAAGCTGATGTCCTGGAGGATCGGGGCGCCATTCACCGCGAAGTGTACGCCCCTAAACTCGACGCGGCCCGCCGGCCGGTCCCGGATTGCCTGCGCACCGGGCTTGTCCACGATCTCCGGCTGGGAATTGACCACCTCGATGATCATGTTCGCGGCGGCGTGGAAACGCTGGAGGTCCGCGAGGAGTATGCCAAGCATCCGCAGGGGCATGGCCAGGGCCCACGTCAGGGACGAAAAGGCCAGGTACTGCCCGGCGGTCATTTCCCCCCGGATCAGGAAAAGCCCCCCTAGCAGCAGGGTAATGATCAGCAAGAGCTGGCTCAGGGCCTCCAGCAGGGGCTGGTACTTGGCGGCGATAAAGGCGTTTTCATAACTCGTGTCCCGGTACCCGGCGTTGTGGCGCTCGAACTTCTCCGTCTCATGGTCTTCGCGGGTAAACGCCTTGACCACCCGGTTGCCGTCCAGGTTTTCCGTAACCGCGGTACTGAGTTCGGTGAGTTTCTGCCGCAAGAGGACGAAGCGGGGCCGGATGCGGCTCACAAACCGGCGGCTGATAAAGAGGATCAGCGGGGTGATTACCGCCAGGCTCAAGGCCAGGCGCCAATTCACGAACATGAGGAAGGTCAGGGCCGAGGTGAAGATCACCACCGCATCCACGAACTGGTAGGAAATCCAGGCCACCGAATGGCGCAGCATATCCAGGTCGCTGGTCATACGGGTCATCAGGTTGCCGGTCCGCAGGCGGTCCAGGAACCGGTAGTCCTGGTTCTGCACCACCTCGTACATACGGCGGCGAATATCGCTCATGGTCTCGGTACTTTTGAGTTCCATGAGGATAACCATGAGGTAGCGCAGGCCAAGCCGGAGTATCTGCGCTCCCATCATGATGATGAGCAGGCGGAGCAGGGGCCCGGTATTACGGGGGGTGATTACATCGTCGATCAGGCGCTGTGACAGCATGGGGTTGATGATCAGCATTCCCGACGACAATCCGGCGATAACTAGTCCGAATACAAAGCTGGGGCGCTTGGCCCCCATAAACGTCCACAGCCATTTAAGCTGAAACATGATCTATCCTTTTGTAGTATGAAAGCGGCGGGGGTTCCCCTACAGCCCTCAACCTATTATCACACATGCGCGAAGGCTTTAGCCTGAGCGGTGCGCGGACGCGCCATCGAACCGCAGGTTCGCGCCCCCGGTACCCCCGCTCAGTTACGCGAGCAGCGATTTCAGATACACAACCGAATCAGCGTAGTCCTGCTGATTGTCGATGTGCTCCACCAGCACCGGCATATCCGCGTCAAGTTCCCCGGCCCGCCGCAGGAGCGCATGGAGATCATAGCCGCCCTTTCCCACCAGACATTCATCCAGATGAACCGTCAGCCGCGTGTCCAGCAGAATGTCCTTGATATGGATGCTCTTGATAACCGGCCCCAGCTTGTCAAAACATTCGTTTGTCAGCGCCGCGTTGTTAAAGTACCGCTCCGGGCTGCTGATGAGATTCACCGTGTCCAGATGCGCCGCAAA
>JAITHH010000048.1 GCA_031280065.1 Treponema sp.
TTTTGCAGCTCAGTTATCCTGGCGATAAAAGGATCGGACGACGTGTCTACACCCGGCACCGGCGAAACCATCTGGAGAGATTTGATAAAGAAATTACCGGTGGTCTTTCCCGCCAAAAAACGTGTCAACTTGAGCGCGGCTTCCATTTTGGGCGTAGCGGCGTTGATGCTGAAACTGCCGTCCATATACATCGACACAAAACTGGCATCGCCTGCGTTTTTGACCGGAGGGGCATATATATCAAATTTCAGTTCCGGGTTTTGTGACTTAAAATAACTCCCTTCGTAAGAACCGCCCAGGTAATGAGCAGCCCGCTCATTGATAAAAAGCGCACGGGCATCGTCATAACTTACACCCATGAACATATCCGGCACATAGGGCTTTATATCGTTCATCCGGTTGACAGCCTCCACAAACGCAGTGGACTGAAAATTAGTTTCACCTTTTGTCAGACGATTGTAAAAATCATTAGCGCCGTAAAAATTGGGGCATAGCACACCCATAGCCACTTCAAGAATCCACGCATCCTTGCCGCCAAGACCGATAGGCGTAATACCCGCCTCCTTTACCGCCTCACAATTAGCCAGAAATTGAGCCCATGTTTTGGGAACGGAAAGCCCCAGTTTCTGGTAAACCGCCGTGTTGTAAAACACAAACAAAGTCTGGCTGGCAAAAGGTACGCCATAGATTTTTCCGTCCGCGATAGATGATGCCCCGCGCCGGGCGTCATCGGAGAACGCTTTTAGTTCGGGAACCACCTCGTCAAGGGCTGTCAAATATCCTGATTGGGCATGAGATTCAAGCTCGCCGTAGGAACGGCTCATAAACACATCCGGCCCGGAACCGCCGCTCAAGGCGGTAGTTAGAATAGTGTTATACTCGGTATTCCGGTGGGCCGTAACCGTTACGCGGATACCGGGATTTGCCGCCTCAAACTGTTTGAACAGCGACTGATAGGCTTCCACATCCTCAACCCGCCAAGTCCAGAAATTGAGCGTCGTTCCTGAAGCGGCATTCTCCTTACCGCCTCCCGCGAAGGCCAGGGATGCCAGTATCCAAAAGCACATAGCCATCATCAGGCTTTTTTGCAGCTTCATAATTTTCTCCTCCAATCCAGTTATTATAGTGAAAAAAATTTTCACATTAATAGATTATAGTGGGCTAAATTGCGGTTGTCAAGAAAAAAATTTCATTTTCAATAAAAAACCGCTTTAAATAATGCTGAAAAGGTGATAGGTTTTTAGCGGGACAGACGGCTGGTACGGGCCGGCGCTCCCCGTCCCGGCCATTGCAATACCCCGCCGCCTTACCTGAAGTCTTTCCGCGCTTCGGTTAATACCCTGACGCCAAGTTCAACGCAGTTCTCGCAAATAAAAACGTTGTTGAGCCCCGCTATCAGAAAGCAGGCGTCGTTCGGCGAGATGCCGCAAAAGGAACAGCGGCGGATGCTTTCCGGCGGTTCTTCACAGCCCGAAGGACGAGCCGCCGGATTTTCCGGCTTTTTCTTTGCCATGGGCCTTTCCCCCGTGCACGGCTACCTGCCGCGAGCCATCACCTTCCGCACGGCCTTCAAGATATTCTCGTAGCCCGTGCAGCGGCACAGGTGGCCCGACAGGAGCTTCCGCAGTTCGTCATCGGTGTATTGCTTGCCGGAACGGACAATCTCCGAGGCGCTCATCAAAAAGCCGGGGGTGCAGAAACCGCACTGAACCGCGCCTTCGTCAATAAACGCCTGCTGAATCTCCGCCAGTTCCCCCCCGGGACCAACCAGACCCTCGGTGGTGAGAATCTCCTTGCCGTCAGCCCAGACCGCCAGGTAGATGCAGGAGTTGAAACATTCACCGTTGATGATCACGTTGCAGGCCCCGCACTCGCCAACCTCGCAGCCCTTCTTCACGCTGATCAGGCGGTATTCGTTCCGCAGCATATCGGTCAGGGAAGCGCGGACATCCACCGAAGTTTCCGTTTCCCTGCCGTTGATGGTACAGCGCACCAAAGCCCGTTGACTCATGTGTTTCCTCCCCCGCTTACCGCCGCGCCGGCCCGGGAAACCGCCTCCCGGAACGCCCGTTTCAGCAATTCCTCCGCCAGGTGCAGGCGGAATTCCCTGCTGGCCCGCCAGCTTGACCGGGGGTTGATGTCCTCCAGGCAGGCCCGGGCCACCGCGCTGATCGTCTCTTCGTTCACCGGCTTGCCTTGGGCAGCAGCCTCCGCGTGGGGGGCGCGCATGGGGACCGGGCCCGCCACCCCAAAGGCAGCCCGCAGGCGCTCCACCCGGCGCTTGTCCGGCGAAAGCAGCGCGTTCACCGAGCAGCCCAGGGTGGCGATGTCCATGGCGTTCCGCATGGCGTACTTGATGTAATGGCCGTAACAGCCCTCATAGCTTTCCTTGGGGATGATGATCCCCTGGAGCAATTCCGCCGGGCCCAGGGCAACCCTGCCTGCGGCAACGTAGTGCTCTTTGATCGGGACAAGGCGCAGCCCCCCAGGGCCCCGGTACTCCATCACCGCGTCAAAGGCCAGCAAGGTCGAGGCGCTGTCCGCGGACGTAACCCCATTGCAGGTATTCCCGCCGATGGTGCCGATGTTGCGTATCTGGGGCCCGCCGATCATATCCACCGCCTCCCCCAGCACGGGGATATGGCGCTGAATCAGAGGGTCCCAGGTGATATGGGAAAAACTGGTGAGCGCCCCGATCCGCAGGGCCCCCGCGCTGTCCAGGGAAACGCCCCGCAATTCGTCCAGCTTCTGGATGCTCACCAGGACCGCGCCCGCGAGTCTGCCCTCCCGTATCTTGATGAGCACATCGCTCCCCCCGGCGATGATCTTCGCCTCCGGGTGTTCCTGGAGCAGGGCGATGGCCTCTTCTATTGAGGAAGCCTCGTACAAAGCCGCTATATCATACATACAGACCCGCCTCCTTGAAGGCCGCGAAGAGCCGGTGGGGGTTCAGGGGGAGCTGATTCACGCCCACCCCGGTAGCGTGGAGCACCGCGTTCCTGATGGCCGCCGCGCCGGGCACCGTGGGGGGCTCCCCCAGGGCCTTGGTCCCGAACGCGCCGGTGGGTTCGTAATTCTCCACAAAGGCGGCCTCCAGATGGGGATGATCCATCATGGTGGCGATCTTGTAGTCCAGGAAGTTGCCGTTCAGGAGGGCCCCGGACTTTTCATCGTAGAGCAGTTGTTCTGAAAGGCCAAAGCCGATGGCCATGCTCATGCCGCCGTGCACCTGGGCTGCTGCCAGTTGGGGGTTGATGAGCCTGCCGCAGTCGTGGCAGTTGATCATGTCCAGGAGCTTCACCTTGGCCAGGGGAATGTCCACCTCCACTTCCGCAAAGGCGCAGCCGAAGCTGTAGGCGTTGCTCTTCACCTGGGCGGTGGTTTCCGCGGTAAAATGCTCGGCGTGTTCCGCGCTGTAGAGGGCTTCGGTTGCCAATTCCCCCAGGCTGAGGAGGACCCGGCTGTCCTGGGAGCACAGGACGATGGCGCCTTCCTGAATGTCCAGGCTGGCCTGGGCCATGCGGGTGTACTCAGCGGCCCGGCGGAGTATCTTCTCTTTGAGCAGGAGGGCCGCCTTCTGAACCGCCGCGCCGCCTACATAGGTCTGGCGGGAACCGTAGGCCCCGGTGCCAAAGGGGGTGATGTCCGTGTCCTGGGCGCTGATCACGTGCACGTCCTCCCAGAGAATGCCCAGGGTATCGGCGGTCATCTGGGTAAAGGCCGTATCCGCGCCCTGGCCGATTTCGGTTTCCCCCAGTTGAACCTGTACGCTGCCGTCCTGGTTCAGAACCATGCGGCAGGAGGAAACTTCGATGGAGATGGGCCACACTGCGGTGTTGTACCAGAAGAGGGACACGCCCACTCCCCGGCGCAGGGGGCCGGTCTGGTTCTGATAGCGCCGCCGCTTCTCGTCCCATTGGATGTAGGCTTTGCCCCGGTCTACGCACTGGCGGAAGGAATCGAAGTAATTCACGTTCTTGGTGAAGGGGTCGGTGTAGCCCACGGGCATCAGGTTGAGGAAGCGGAATTCCAGGGGGTCGAGTTTGAGCTGCCGGGCGATGTCTTCGATATGGGACTCGATGGCGAAGACCGCCTGGGGGGTGCCGTAGCCGCGCATGGCCCCCGCGGTGGCGGTGTTGGTGTACACGGTGAATATCTCCGTGCGCCGGGCCTTTTCGTCCTGGTAGAGCTGGCGGAACACGTTGGTTCCCTTGGCCGCGATGCCGTGGCCGTGGGAGCCGTAGGCCCCCTGGTTGGAATAGGCCAGGTACTTGCGGGCCGCGATGCGTCCGTTGGGCCGCAGCCAGGTGGTGAGGAATATTTTTTCACTGTGCCGTACCCGGGTGCCAAAGAAGATTTCCTCCCGGCTCAGTTCCAGTTTGACCAGCCTCCCGCCCACGAGGGTCGTGAGGTAGGCGTTCAGGGGTTCGTAGAGGGCGTCCTGTTTGTTACCGAAGCCGCCGCCGATGTAGGGTTTGATGATCCGCACCCTGCCCCAGGGGAGGCCCAGGGCCTGGGCCACGATGCGCCGGACGATATGGGGTATCTGGGTGGAGGAGACCACCACGATACGCCCGTTTTCCATGTACGCGAAGGAGACCACTGGCTCCAGGTGGCAGTGCTGCACCATGGGGGTTTCATAGATCCCCTCGATCTTGATGAGTCCCGCTTCGGCAATGGCCTGCTGGAAATCGCCGTCCTCGATGGCGGTGTGTTTGAGGATGTTCCGGGCTGCGCCCTCGTGCAGGAGGGGCGCGCCGTCTTCCATGGCCGCTTCGGGGGTGAGCAGGGGCGGGTATTCATCGTACTCAACCTTGATGGCCCGCAGGGCCCTGGCCGCGGTTACTTCGTCCTGGGCGATTACCGCGCCGATGTCATCGCCGTAGAGCCGCACCCGGGGGGCGAGGAGTTTCCGGTCCGCGGGGTCCTGGTGGGCGGGGTCTGTTGACCAGGGGTGGCCCGCGGTGGGAAAGGGGATGTCCGGCGTGTCGAAACAGGTGATCACCTTGACCACCCCGGGGATACGCTCCGCGGCGCTGGTGTCCATGGACTTTACCCGGCCATTGGCTATGGCGGCATGGAGCACCTTGCCGACCAGGGCGTTCCGCTCACAGAGGTCGTCGGTATATTTGGCTCTGCCGGTAACTTTTTCAAAGGCGTCCACCCGGGGGATACTTTTTCCAATACACTTCGATTCCATGTGCTTAGTATAACACACAATGGGGTGATGTGCAAAAAACTAAATCCGCTGATCCGGCGCCGCAGCAGCCCTTTACCGGCCAGGGCCCCCAAAAATTACCTGAGAACCGCTTGAAGCTGCGCGAGTATTCTGCGGCTTGTGACAAACCGTTTGAAGGCGTTGGAATTGATATACTCCCGGATAGTATTCGTGCGGTTTGTCATTATATCAAGAACCACCAGCGCGTTCCCCGGCAGGATCGGGAACACCGGGCCCTCCCTGGGAACCTGGTACAGGGCTATCAGGTAGCCGTTTCTCCCGTGCCTTAGTTTGTACAGCACATTGCCGCTCTCTATGCCGCTGATGTCAGAATCCATGGTGCAGTAGGTTCTATCCAGAATGAGCAGATGGTACAGGGGCAGGGAAACATTAAGCCGGGCCATCTCATTATCCAGAATCCCCCTGCCGGGCTCCAGGTTTTCCTGCGGCCTGATTGCCGTTCTCCGCGCTCCAGGGGGAACGTCGTCAGGAAGGGTGATCTCAATGGCGGCCATATCTTCATCCGTCAGATAAGGAATATCATCCTCGTCGTAGGCAAAGACTCCATGGGACGCACACAACAGCATCAGGGCAGCAGCCAGGACAGTAAATCTTTTCATTTTAAACCTCCGTTATTCAATGTCAAATTCGATCTTGCGGGATTCGCCGGTGGGCCAAAACGCCCCTTGTTCAGAAACATTGCCCCATAGCATGTTGGGCTTAGAGCAGTACTTCATGATGAAGTTTTCTCCCTGGTAGTTGTACGCGGTAATGGTCAGGGATTGCAGTTCTTCGGCGCCGTCGGAAATGGTCTCGAATTGTATGCCCGCCCGGAACACATGGAAGCGGGGAGAACTGATGGCCCTGAAATCATGCAGGTTTTCTGAAGTGTCAATATAGCGGGTGATGTGGTATTTCTCTTCTATATATCGCAGGAATGAGGCAAAGGATACCCCGGTCTTGAGGAGGTGGGCAGACTGTCCGTCAGGGTACACATAGGCAGCGTGGGCCCCGGTTATGGTCTTTATCTCCGTGCCGTCCTCTCTGGTCTCCGTCTTCACGCCGGAGAGATCACCGTAATCGAACTCGCCCCTGACAATGGCGATCTCCTCTTTGGTAAGGACATACCGCTTCCCGGAAGGCAGCAGGATATAATCCCCCGGACTGGCCTGTTTGACCGCGGCAACCGTATTCGCTGTCTCCCTTCCCCTGGAGGCCGCGGTCTGCGCGGAGAGCCCAAAGGAAAAGGATAGCCCCAGAATGGCGAACCACAAAATTCTGAAAACCGCTTTGCTTTTCAACATACCAAACACTCCTTTGCAATCACCATAATTATAACAGGAAAAATGTTTTTTTAATAGACCTGGGATGAAATATTCACGGTAACGCGGCGCGGATGGAGATTTTAACCGCGGTTCACGGATTATATGTTCTTAAACCCTGTATCAACCCAAGGGTTTGCAATCAGCGCCGGACCGAAGGTTCACAATCCGCGGGCTCTTTGATAATGACGAATAAACCAGCGTTTTCCTAAAGATAACGCTTCAGGGCTCCGCCTTCCACTTGGGCGTAGAGTTCAATATGGGTCTTGGCGGTACTGGCGGCGATCTTGCCAAAGAGCACCTCCTCAACCTGGAAGAAGCCCACCTCGCTGGACATGGCCACCTGGATACGGATGGGCTTCTCCGCTCCCCTGGAAAACGCCACATCCTCGATGGAATTGGCCGAGTATTTGTGAATATCCCCCACCCGGGGCCCGTCAGCCAGGGCAATAGGAATCCGGGCGCGGCCCTTCTTCATGTCGCAGCCGTCAGCCACCAGGATCACCCCCGCTTCGAGGGAGTGAATCACCCGGTTGCCCATGTGTCCGGAGATACCCTCCAGGGCCAGGGAGCGGATCATGACCCGCTTGGTTATATCATCGGCATAAACTTCGCGGAGGATCCGGTCCAGGATCGGATAGGCCAGGTAGACGCTGTGCATCTCATGATCCTGACGCCCGACGGACATACCCAGATCGTGCAGATTCGCCGCCAGGATCACCGCCGTAAGGCTGTCCTCGAATGAGCCGCACTCCTCGATTTCCAGGCTGGTCTTGATCCCCGCGTCCCGCAGGAGGCCCATCATGATCACCGCGTTCAAGGCCACGGTCCGCATGTGCACGGGCCCGTGATCATTGTAGTGGAGCCGCTTGATGGAAACCGTGTTGGCGTACTCCTGCACGGCCTGAACTTCGTCATCCTCCAGGATACGCCTGACCGAGGCGGTAAGCCGGGGCGAAAGCCCCAGGGCAGCCACGGCCTCTATGATCTTCCCGCCAAGGGAAAGTTCTTTTTGAGACTTCATCATACCTCCGGCGCATTGGCCAAGAGGTACTCCTCCGCCTCCCGGTTCCA